>DASXOA010000064.1:0-15944 GCA_036494675.1 Rugosimonospora sp. | reverse complement strand
TTGCCACGTCGGCCTGTGCTCGCCTCCGCCACAGACCGGCTCCGGCTGCGCTCAGGCGTATTGCGCGTTGGCGATCCCCGCGACGTACATCAGGGCGCCGAGGTTCTTGCTGTACTGGCCGGCCGTGCACGAGTACGCCGGCGTGAAGCTGCCGCAGCTGTCGACCTCGATGGTGAAGCTGGCGATGCCCAACTCGCCGTACGCCCAGTCGTCGCTGGTACCCGAGGCGTTGTACAGGATCTCGCCGGGCTGCCCGGTCGGGTAGTGGTTGTAGGTGCTCATCTTCGCCGCGATGGCGCGCAGCTTCGCGTCGTTGCCGGTGTGCGCGTTCGTCCAGCCCCACGGGAACAGGTTCATCCCGGCGTCGGAGTGCATCGTGATCATGGCACCCCGGGTGGTGGCCGGCGCCGGCGTGCTGTCGCCCGTACCACGCTGGTCGGCGAACAGCTCACGGAACAGGGCCTCGATCGCCGTGGTCTCCGGCTCGCTGTTGGCGCTGGCGCCCGGGTACTGCTGGCCGCACGCGCTGGTGTCGATGCCGGTGGTGTGCCAGTGCGTCGAGGTGTTGCGGTTGAGGTCGACGCCGAGTTGGTTGCTGCCCGTCGGCGGGTTCGAGCAGCCGCTGCCGTGTTCGTTCTTGCGCTGCAGGTACGGGCGGTTGCCGCCCAGTTGCACCTCGGCGACCCCGTCCGGGTTCACCACCGGGATCACCCAGATCTCGGTGCTGTTCAGCAGCGTGGAGACCGAGGAGTCGGTGGCGTAGTCGTTGGCGAGGTGGTCGATGAAGCGCCACGAGATATCCCCGGTGACGATCTCGCGAGCGTGGATCTGGGTCATCAGCAGGAAGCGGGGCTTGGGCGAGTTCGGGGTCAGCGCGCAGTCGCCGGCCTGCTTGTGGGTCAGGCAGATGGCCTTGAGGTCGTAGCCGGCCGCCGAGTTGCGGGTCTTGAGGTACGAGTTGCCGTAGTCGACCACCGTCGCGAGGTCGGGGTGGTTGGCCGCGATCAGGTCCAGGTGGGCGTACTGGGCGTTGAGCGTGTGGTACCCGCCGTCGTAGGTCTCGTCGACCGCGGCCGCGGGCGTCATCGTGTCCGGCGCGAGTTGGCTGCGCGGTGTGGCCCAGTTGGCCGGCGCCAGTGACTGCGCGGATTCCGGCGTGAAGCCGTCCGCCCGGAGTTGGGCCGCGGTGCCCGAATCGCCGAGCACGAACAGATCCGTTCCGCTGCGCTGTTCCAGCACGTCGAACCCGCTGGCGATCAGGCGCTGGGCGGCGGCCTCGGTGGGGGCCGGGACGCGGTAGATGGACAGTTGCTGCGTTGGTGCGCTCGCCCGCGTTGATGGGTCCGCCAGGGCGGCCGGCGTGCTCAGCGCGAGCGCGGCGGCGACCGTGAACAGTAGACAGCCCACCTTGCGGGTCCGGGGTAGACGCATCGGGGACCTCCCGTCGATTCGTAGCCGGCCGTGCGGCCTGTTGGCCGCGACAGCCACGAAGACATCGGGATGTCCGGATGCCTTCGGATCGGCGTACTGTACGGGACGTCACGCAATACATCTAGAGACGTCAATGCAATGTGGAGATGGCCGCCAATAACGGCGGCCCCTCCCAGGGTCGGCGCGGCCCGGGTTCGGCCGCCACAGGCCGGCCCGCCCAGGCCAGCCCGCCCGGGTCGGCGCTCAGCCGACCTGGGCGCGCTCCGCGGCGTCGGCCAGGGCCTGGTCGACGAAGTGGCAGGCCGCCACCTGGTTCGGGTCGCTGCCGATCGCCAGCAGCTTCGGCTGCTCCCGGGCGCACAGGTCCTGGGACAGCCGGCAGCGGGTGTGGAAGCGGCAGCCGGTCGGCGGGTCGGTCGGGCTCGGCGGGTCCCCGGCCAGCGGGATGCGGTTGGCCATCCGGCCCCGGTGCGCACGGTCCACCACCGGCGACGCCGACAGCAGCGCCTGCGTGTACGGGTGGCCCGGCCGGTCGTACACCGCGGTGGTCTCGCCGACCTCGGCGAGCCGGCCCAGGTACATCACCGCCGTACGGTCCGCGACGTGCCGTACCACGGACAGGTCGTGGGCGATGAACACCATCGCGATGTTCATCCGCTTCTGCAGGTCGCGCAGCAGGTTGACCACCTGCGCCTGAACCGAGACGTCCAGTGCGGACACCGGTTCGTCGCAGACCAGCACCTCCGGCTCCAAGGCCAGCGCGCGGGCGATGCCGATGCGCTGGCGCTGCCCGCCGGAGAACTGGTGCGGGTAACGGTTCATCAGTTCCGGGGCGAGCCCGACCAACTGGAGCAGTTCGGCGACCTTGTCCCGGCGGCCCGCGGCGCCGGGGATGAGCCGGTGCACGACCAGCGGCTCGCCGATGAGTTCGAGCACGCTCATGCGCGGATCCAGGGACGTGTACGGGTCCTGGAAGACCATTTGTACCCGCCGGCGCAGTTCCCGCAGTTTCCCGCCCCGTGCGTGCGCGATGTCCCGGCCGTGCACCATGATGGCCCCCGAGTCGGGCCGGTCCAGGCCCACCAGCATCCGGGCCAGCGTGGTCTTGCCGCAGCCGGACTCGCCGACGATGCCCAGCGATTCGCCGGCGGACAGCGTCAGGCTGATCCCGTCGACCGCGCTGACCCGGGACCGGCCCGTGGCGCCGCGTCCGCTGCGGAAGGTCTTGTGCAGGTTCTGGGCGTCGAGAACCAGATCACCCGGTGACGACTGCATCGAGCACCTCCTCGGTTCGGTGGCAGGCCGCGGCACGGCCGCCGGCCAGCGGGATCAGCGTGGGGCGGGTGGTCCGGCACTCGTCGATCGCCCAGGTGCACCGGGGATGGAACGGGCAGCCGGTCGGCTGGTTGGCCGGGCTCGGCGGGCTGCCCGGGATCGCGTACAGGTCCTGGCCGCGCGTGTCGGCCTGGGGTACCGAGCGCAGCAGCGCCTCGGTGTACGGGTGCGCGGGGCGGCCCAGCAGGTCGTCGGCGGTACCGGATTCGACGATCCGGCCGGCGTACATGACCAGGATCCGGTCCGCCACCTCGGACACGACGCCGAGGTCGTGCGTGATGAGCAGGACCGCCATGTTGAGCTCGCGGCGCAGCGAGTCGAGCAGTTCGAGGATCTGCGCCTGCACGGTGACGTCCAGGGCGGTGGTCGGCTCGTCCGCGATGATCAGTTCGGGGCGCAGCGCGATGGCCATCGCGATGAGGATGCGCTGGCGCATGCCGCCGGAGAACTGGTGCGGGTAGTCGGCGACCCGTCGGGCCGGAGCCGGGATGCCGACCTGGCCGAGGAGGTCGATCGCCTCGGCGCGGGCCTGGCGGCGGGACATGCCGCGGTGCGTCCGGAACAGCTCGCCGATCTGGTCGCCGATGGACAGCACGGGGTTCAGCGCGGAGAGGGCGTCCTGGAACACCAGGCTCATCCGGGCTCCGCGCAGCTTGCGGCGCTCGCCCTCGGGCAGGGCGAGCAGGTCGGTGTCGCCGAGCCGGATCTGTTTGGCGGTGATGGACGCGTTGCGGGTGGACAGGCCCATCACCGCACGTGCGGTGACGGACTTGCCGGAGCCGGACTCGCCGAGCAGCGCGACCAGCTCTCCGGGGGCCACGTCGAGGTCGACGTCGGCCACGGCCGGGACGGGACCTTGGCGGGTGCCGAAGGTTACCGACAGGCCACGAACGTTGAGCGCCGGTGACGGCGAGTGATCCACGACATTTCCTCCATGTTACGCAAAAGGACTTCTATGCCTAGAGTTCGCGCACTAGCCCTCCGTCGCGCCTGTTCCTCGTTCAGATATTGACTTCTGCGCCGGATTATTGCAACCCTTGCATTCGTCGCGCCGAGGTGACGCGGCGACGGGCCCCCGGCACTCCCGGTGACCGGAGGCGCCCAGCGTGACTGCCGGCAGCCGGACGATGCCGTCCGGAGTGCCATGGCCGCGACATTGCGGCACGGAGAAAGGGGATAATCCAATGCTCGAACCGGCAAAGCGGTACACGGGCTACACGGCTTACGACTACCTGGAGTCAGGAAAAGACTTCAGGGAGTTCAGGTACGCGAAGCAGATCGGCCGGGTACCCGAGTATCAGGGGCTGGAACTCTCCGACAGCCAGCGCGGCCGGGTCGTGAAGCTCCTCACCGACGAGATCGTGATCTCCCTGCACGATCACGTCCAGGTGTTCCCCGAGGACATGGGGCAACTGCGCGAGCACATCCGCCAGGGCCGCGAACCCACCGGGTACCAGGGTCTCGCCCGCTCCGGCATGACCGCCGTCTTCGACAACGGCATGGACGGCACCTGCTGCATCTCCAGCGACGCTGGCTGGAAGTACCAGGATGTGCTCTTCGACCTCGGCGTCCGGATGGCCGACCTGGCCCACCAGGACTTCGTCGTCAAGGCCGAGACCGTCGCCGACATCCGGCGCGCGCACGAGACCGGCCGGCTGGCCCACGTCTTCGCGCTGGAGGCGGCGACCCCGATCGAGAACGAGGTCGACCGGCTCGACGTGCTGTACGGCTTCGGCGTGCGCCAGATCGGCATCGCCTACTCCGAGGCCAACTACCTCGGCAGCGGCCTCAAGGAGCGCGGCGACGGCGGGCTCACGTACTTCGGCGAGAAGGCCGTCGAGCGGATGAACAAGCTCGGCTTCGCCATCGACATCTCGCACTCCGGGGACCGCACCGCGCTGGACGTCATCAACCACTCCACCAAGCCGATCTTCATCACGCACTGCGGATCCCGCGAGGTGTGGCCGACCAACCGGATGAAGCCCGACGCGCTCATCAAGGCGTGCGCCGACCGCGGTGGCGTCCTCGGCCTGGAGGCCGCGCCGCACACCACGCTGTCCAACGAGCACCCGCAGCACTCCATCGAGTCCGTGATGGACCACTTCACCCACCTGGTCGACATCATCGGCATCGATCACATCGCGTTCGGCCCGGACACCCTGTTCGGCGACCACGTCGGCCTGCACGACGCGTTCTCCAGCAACCTGTCCATCTCTCAGGCGCACGGCCACGTCGACCACCCGCGGGTGAAGTACGTCGATGGCCTGGAGAACCCGGCCGAGTGTTTCTACAACATCATCGGATGGCTGGTCAGCCACGGCTACTCGGACGACGAGATCCGCAAGGTCGTGGGCGGCAACATCATCCGGGTCCTTGAGGAGGTTTGGGTTTAATGCGGATTCGTGTTCCCATCATCGTGGTCGCCGCCCTCGCGGCGGCGGCCACGGTCGCCGCCTGTAGCCCCGCCCCGCCGAAGAGCGCCGGCGGCGGGAGCGGCAGTGGCACGCTGACCATCGCGACCACGACCGACGTGGTCAACTTCAACCCGCTCGTGGGCAACAGCCGTACCGACGACTGGGTCACCGACCTGATGTACCCGCGGCTGCTGACCATCGACGCCAACGGCAACAAGGAGCCGTACCTGGCGAAGGACTTCGGGTACAGCAACCCGACCACCGGGTACTACGACATCCGCGACGACATGAAGTGGAGCGACGGCCAGCCGGTCACCGCCGCCGATGTCGCGTACACGATCAACGCAATCCTCAAGGACAAGCCGGCCGGCAACACCACGTACGGCCAGATGTCCAATGTGATCAACGCGACCGCGCCCAGCGCGACAAAGGTCGAGCTGCACCTGAGCCGTCCGGACTCGACCGTCATCTCCGAGGTCGGGTTCTGGATGAACGTCGTGCCGCAGCACGTCTTCGCGCCGCACGGCAGCGTGGCCACCTTCCCCAACAACAGCAACTGGGTCAGCGCCGGACCGTACAAGCTGGTCAGCGCGGTCAAGGGGCAGAGCTACACGCTGGACCGGGTCACCCCGTACCCGTTCGCGCCGAACAACACCCCGACCCTGCAGAAGATCGTGTACCGGGTCTACCCGGACATCAACAGCGAGATCCTGGCGCTGAAGAACGGCGACGTGGACCTCATCGGCAACTCGCTGCCGCCGGCCCAGGTGAAGTCTCTGCAGACCGCCGCGGGCATCAAAGTGCAGGAGGCGCCCGGCCTCGGGTACGAGCACATGGCCTTCAACATGACCAAGAAGCCGCTGGACAACCTCCAGGTTCGTCAGGCGCTGGCGGACAGCGTGGACTACAACGCCATCCGGTCGGTCGTGCTGCAGGGCCAGGCGGTCACCACGGGCTCGTCGCCGATCCCGCCGGTGCTCAAGGACTGGGTCGACCCTTCGCTGAAGGAGTACACCTACGACCCCAACAAGGCCAAGCAGCTGCTGGCGCAGGCCGGGGTGTCCAACCTGAAGCTCAACATGATCTACTCGCTAGCGGACCCGGTGTCCTCGCAGGCGGCGACCATCATCAAGGACGATGAGGCCAAGGCCGGGATCACCATCAACCTGGAGGGTCAGGAGCGCAACACCTACCTGGCCAACACGGCGTCGGGCAACTACGACATCTACCTCGGGAACTTCGCCATCATGGACGACCCGACGACGAACATGTCGCTGACCTACCTGCCCGGCGGCGCGATCAACTACTCGCAGGTCAACGACCCGGCGCTGAGCTCGCTCATCACGCAGGCGCAGGCCACCACCGACAAGGCCACCCAGAAGACCCTGATCACACAGGCCGCGACGATGGTGCACAACGACGTCTATGACGACGTGATGTACATGCAGAACCTGTACTTCGCGTACAGCGACAAGTACAGCGGGTTCGTGGTGAAGCCGAGCGAGTTGCTCTCGCTGCTCGACCCGCAGTCGTTGGCCAACGTGAAGACGACCGGCTGAGCAGATGCCTCCGGTCGTCAGATTCGCGGTACGCAGGCTGGGCAGGGCGGTGCTGACCCTCTGGTTCGCCAGTACGGTCACCTTCCTCCTGCTCCGCCTGCTACCGGGCAACCCCGCACTGGCGGTAGCCAGCCCGAACATGACCGTGCAGGCGCGCAACATCCTGTTGCACCAGTACGGTCTGGACCAGCCGCTGTTGACCCAGTACGGCAAGTACCTGTGGCAGCTGCTGCACGGCAACCTGGGGATCTCCTTCACGCAGCAGGTCCCGGTCAGCTCCGTGCTGATGTCGCGGCTGCCCTGGACTCTGCTGCTGACCGGATCCTCGCTGATCGTGACGGTCGCCGTCGGCATCCCCCTGGGGGTGCTGGCGGCGACCCGCCCGCACAAGGTGCTCGACCGGCTGGTTCAGGTCTTCGGCGTGGGTGTGCAGTCGTTGTTCGTACCCACCGTGGGCATCTTCCTGCTGTTCGTGTTCGGGCTGCAGCTGCACTGGCTACCCATCGGTGGCGCCTACACCCCGGGCGTGTACGGCGGCGCGTGGTACGTCTCAGTGCTCTCCCATCTGGTACTGCCCTGCGTGAGCCTGATGCTGGTACAGCTGGGGTCGTACGTGCTGACCCTGCGCGCCACCCTCATCGACTCGCTCGGCGAGGACTACACCGTCCTGGCCAACGCCAAGGGCCTGGCCAACCGGACGGTGGTGTGGAAGCACGCACTGCGCAACGCGCTGCTGCCCACCACGACCCTGATCGGCCTGCAACTGGGCTACCTGGTCGGCGGCGCGGTGCTCACCGAGACCGTGTTCGCCTACCCGGGCATCGGCCGCGGCATCTACGAGGCGGTCACCCAGCTCGACTACCCGGTGCTCCAGGGCGCCTTCGTGCTGCTGGCCGCGACCGTGGTGGTGGTGAACATGCTCACCGACCTGGCGTACGGCGTGCTGGACCCGCGGGTGCGCACGGCATGAGAGGGGGAGAGTAGGTATGAGCATTGGTGTTCTCGACTCGGTCACCACCGAGTCGCCGACCGCGGCACGGGCGACCTGGTCGGCGTTCCGGCGCAACCCGCTGGGCATGATCTCGATGGTTGTGCTGGCCCTGATCGTGCTGGTCGCCATCTTCGCTCCGCTGATCGTGGCGTCTCCTTCGGGGTACGGCGGCGAGGTGCTCCAGGCGCCCAGCGGCGCGCACCTGTTCGGCACCGACAACCTCGGCCGGGACGTGTTCGCCGAGGTGGTCTGGGGGACCAGGATCAGCGTGCTGGTGGCCGCGGCCTCCTCGGCGCTGGCCATCGTGATCGGCGTGCTGGTGGCCATGCTCGGGGCCTACTTCCCCAAGGCGGACACCGTGATCGGCACGGTCGTCGACCTGTGCCTGTCGCTGCCGGTACTGCCGTTGATGATCCTGGTCACCGCGCTCGCCGGTACCAGCGTGCTCACCGAGATCCTGATCATTGCGTTCTTCTCCTGGCCCGAGGTGGCCCGGGTGGTGCGCTCGCAGGCGCTCTCGGCGGTACGGCTGCCGTACATGGACGCGGCCCGGCTCACCGGTGGATCGTCCACCTGGATCATCCGCAAGCACCTGCTGCCCGCCGTGGCGCCGGTGGTCGTGGTGTCCGTGGCGCTGACCTCGTCCCGGGCCGTGCTCACCGCGGCCAGCCTGGCCTTCCTGGGCCTGGGCGGGGTGACCAACTGGTCGTGGGGCCGGATCCTGTTCGAGGCCGAGCAGTCCGGCGCGATGTCCAGCGCCTGGTGGACCACGCTGTTCCCGTCGCTGGCCATGCTCGTGCTGGTGGTCTCCGCGACGCTGATCTCCATCACCTACAACGACGCCCGCAATCCCCGTTCCCGGGAGGACTAGAGCCGATGGCGCAGACCGCGCAGGCGCAACAGAAAACCCAACGGTTGCCGGTCGAGTTCTACACCTCGGTACAGGACGGCGTGCGCGCCGCGATGGCCGAGGCCGGACTCGACGCCGTACTGGCCGACGACGCCTCGGACGTGGCGTACCTGACCGGGTTCTTCCACCACCCCGGCGAGCGGCCGGTCGCGCTGCTGCTGGGCGTCGACGGCACCGCGACGCTGCTGCTGCCGGAGTTGGAGCGGGAGCACGCCGAGTGGCAGCACACCGCCGCGCGGCTCGTCGCGTACCCGGAGTTCCCCGGCATCCGGCCGCCGTTTGAGCACCTCGGCGACGTGGCCGGGCGGGTCGGGTACGCGGGCAGCATGAGCGTGGCCCGGCTCGCCGAGGTCACCGCGGCGTTCGGCAAGGCGACCCTGGTCCGCACCGATGTGGTGACCCGGGCCCGGCTGGTGAAGCGGCCGGAGGAGGTCGCCCTGCACGCCGAGGCGGCCCGGATCACCGACCTGATGCTGGAAGCCGGCCGCGCCCTGATCGAGGACGCGATCGCCGCCGGCGGCCAACTGCCCAGCGAGGCGGAGTTGGCCGGGCACGTGTCCTCGGTCGGTACCCGCACCATGTACGCCGAGCACACCGACGTCGTGGTGGTCTCACCGCTGGCCGGCGGTCTGGTCTACGCCGGCGCCAACAGCGCCCACCCGCACGGCCTGCCCTCCGGGTACCGGCTGCGCCCCGGCGAGGTGTTCATGCTCTCGCTCGGCTGCGCGGTCGGTGGCCGGTTCGTCGAAGGGGAGCGGACCTTCATCCTGGGCGAGCCGACCGCGGACCAGCGCCGGTACTACGAGGCGGTACGCCAGGCGCAGCAGACCGGTACCGAGGCGCTGCGGCCCGGGGTGCGCTGCGCCGACGTGAACCGGGCGTGCCTGGACGTCATCCGTGGGCAGGGGCTGGGCGGGTACCTGCGCCACCGGCAGGGGCACGGCATCGGGCTGGGCATGCACGAGCCGCCGTGGCTGGAGGACGGCGACGGCACCGTGCTGGAGGCCGGAATGGTCGTCTCCAACGAGCCCGGCATCTACGTCCCCGAGCACGGCGGGTACCGCATCTCCGACTCGATGCTGCTCACCGACGACGGCGCGCGGCCCTTCACGGCGTACCCCCGCGGTCTCGACGACGTCATCATCCCGGTCTAGCGAACCGTCCGGCACGACCGGGCCGGGACAACCCGTTTCAGGAAAGGAAGCTGGCGTGCGGCTCACCATCAACGGCAACGAACTCGAGGTCGAGGTCTTCGGCGCGGACGACGCTCCGGTCATGATCGCGCATCACGGCGCGCCCGGTCTGGGCTCACGCTCGGAACCGAAGGCGACCTTCGCCCCGTTCGCCGACACCTTCCGGGTGATCGTGTTCGACGCGCGGGGATCGGGCATCAGCGAGGGCAAGGCGCCGTTCAGCCACGAGCAGTGGGTGGCGGACGTGGACGCGCTGCGCGAGTGGGCCGGCGTCGAGCGGTTCGTGATGGCCGGCGGTTCGTACGGCGGGTTCATCTCGATGGAGTACGCGATCCGGCATCCGGAGCGGGTCACCGCACTGGTGCTGCGCGACACCTCGGCCGATCACGAGAACGACAAGGCGGCCCGGCACAACGCGGAGACGTCGACCCGGGTGAAGATCGACCTGGAGAAGCTGGACCGCATCAACACCGGTACCGTGCGCGACGACGAGGATCTGCGCGACTGCTGGCAGGAGATCCTGCCGCTGTACGACCACGTGTACGACCCGGCGAAGGTGGCCCAGCGGGTCGAGTCAACCCCGTACCGGTACCAGACTCACAATTACGCGTTCTCGGTGAACATGCCCGCGTACGACATCAAGTCGCAGCTACACAAGATCACTTCCCCGACCCTGGTGACCGTCGGCCGGGGCGACTGGATCACGCCGGTGGCCTCCAGTGAGGCGATTGTCTCGCTGATCCCGGACGCTAGACTCGTCGTATTCGAGAAGTCCGGGCACTCACCGCAGATCGAAGAAGCGCAGCTGTGGCGGAAGGTGGTGCGCGACTTCCTGCGTGAAGTGGGAGCCGATGGACGGCGCTGAGCATCTCGACGAATTGGATCGCCGGATCGTCATCGCCCTGCAGGGCAACGGCCGGGCCAGTTGGACCGAGATCGCGGAGCAGTGCGGCACCTCGGTGGCGACCGTCGCGCGCCGCGGCCAGCAGTTGCTGCGCGACGGCGTCGTGCGGGTCGCGGTCATGCCCGACATCCAGCACGGCGGCGAGTCCGACCTGTTCATCCTGCGCATCACCTGCGCGCCGGGCACCCAGATGCGGGTGCTCGGCGCACTGGCGCACCGCGTCGACCTGCGCTTCCTGGGTCTGGTCACGGGAGCGTACGACATCCTCGCCGAACTCAACGTGCGCAAGGACGATTCGCTGCACTCCCGGATCGTCAACGAGGTTCAGGCGATCGACGGGGTGCAGCGCTGCAACACCGATCTGACGCTGAACACGTACAAGGTCGCGCACGACTGGAGCCAGCAGTTCGGCACCGGGTCAGGTCAGAAGCGATCCGTCGAGGTGCACCGCTGCGCGCCGAGCCACTTCGATCCCGCCGACCACAAAATCATCGACCTCATGGCGGGTGACGGCCGGGCCAGCTTCCGCAGCATCGCCACCGCCCTCGGCGTGAACGAGAGCACGGTACGGCGGCGGTTCGAGACCCTGCAGGGCAGGGGCTGCATCCACCTGGTGACCCTGGTCCCCGCCCCGGCGCTGGGATTCGAGTCGGAGATCATCCTGGACATCTCGGTGACCCCGGCCCTGCTCGACTCGGTCGCCCGCCAACTCGCCACGTACCGGGGCGTGCGGTACGTTGCCGCGACGCTGAGCCACAACGCGCTGATGTGCGAGCTGATCGTGCCGACCACCCAGGACGTCTTCGACTTCACCAACGGCACGCTCGGCCGCCTCGACGGCGTGCTCGGCTGGACCGCCAGCGTGGTGCTGCTGGTCGTACGCCGGGGTTTCGTGGAGACGCCGTGGTGGCGCAAGGGTGCGTCCGTACCGCCGCTGGACGGCGACGGCCTGGTGGGCACGGTCCTGTCGCTTTCCGGCGGCGACCTCACCTTCTCTCCCGATGGCGCGCTGTCCTCCGACGGCGGCCTGTCTCCCGACGGCGGCCTCGCGACTCCCGTCGGGGTCCGTGATGGCCTCGCCACCACGATCGGCGAGAGCGGCGGCCGGGCCCGCGCCCGCAGGCGCTGAGCCGGCCGCCGCCGCTACCGCCTCACGACGGCGACGTGGTCCGCCTACCCCGGAACGTCAGCGCCACCACGATCGTGCCTGCCGCGATGACGGTGGCCGCGGTGAACGCGCTCGCCATGCCGGCCACGAGGGTGTGGTGCGCCCCGGCCGCGCCGGCGGGCGCCCCGATCGCGGCGTGCCGGGCCGCCGAGCCGAACACGGTGACGAGCACCGCCAGCCCGAGCGAGGAACCGGTCTGCTGCATGGTCTGTAGCACCCCACCGGCGGCCCCCGCGTCCCGCGGCTCCACGCCGGCCATGATGACCGGGGTGAGCGGGACGAAGCTGAGCCCACCGCCGAGCCCCATCAGCACCATCGGGCCGAGGATCGCGCCGAGGTAGCCGCTGGACGTCGAGATCTGGGTGAGCCAGATCAGGCCGCTGATCATGATGAGCGTGCCGGTCACCACGAGCGGCTTGGGTCCCAGCCGGTGCAGCAGGCGAGGGACCAGCCGGGTCACCACGAACATGGCCGCGGCCATCGGCATGAACGCGAAGCCGGTGGCCAGCGCCCCGAAGCCGCGCACCTCCTGGAGGAACTGCGTCAGGAAGAAGAACATCGACATCATCGCCGCCGGACCGAGCAGGAAGTTCAGGTACGCGGCGGCACGGTTGCGGTCGGCGAACAGGCGCAGCGGCATGATCGGCTCACGGGTACGGATCTCGATGGCCACGAAAGCGATCAGCAGGAGGACGCCGGCCGCCAGCGTGAGCTGGGTCGGGCGGTCCGACCAGCCGCTGGACGCGGCACGGATGAACGAATAGACCAGGGCGGCCACCGCGCCGGTACCGGCCACGGCACCGGGCAGGTCCAGCCGGGCCGGGTGCCGCTGCGGCTCACGGACGTACCGCGGAGCCAGGATCACCGCCGCGAGTCCGAACGGCACGTTGATGAACAGCACCCAGCGCCAGGACGCCACCTCGGTGAGCACGCCGCCGAGGACCAGCCCGATGGCGAACCCACCGCTGGCCACACCGGACAGCAGGGCGAGCGCCCGGATCCGCTCACGCGGCTCGGTGAACGTGGTGGCGATCAGCGCGATGGTGCTGGGGCCGGCGGCCGCGGCGCCGACGCCCTGCGCGATGCGGGCGGCCAGCAGCCAGCCGGCCGAGGTGGCGAAGCCACCGGCCAGCGAGGCCACGGTGAACAGCGCGATGCCGGCCACGAACATGCGCCGCCGGCCCAGGATGTCGCCGGCCCGGCCGCCGAGCAGCAGCAGCCCGCCGTAGGTGAGGGTGTAGGAACTCATCACCCAGGCCAGGCTGGTGGCCGAGAAGTGCAGGCCGACCTGGATGCGGGGCAGCGCGACGTTCATCACGGTCGCGTCGAGGATCAGCATCAGCTGGCAGGTGACGATGATCGCGAGGGCGAGCCCTCGCCGGTGCGGTGGCGCCTCGGTACGGTGGATTATCGGTGTTGACAGCGTCTGCTGAGACAAGGCTCACTCCATGCGGGTCTTCGGGAACAAGCGGAGAGACTCTCCACTTCCCTCCTGAGATACTGTACGGAGACAGTCTCCGGTTCGCAACCGGATTCGGAGACATTCTCCGTTTAGTCGAGGTGAAGGAGGTCACTGTGGTCCCGGCCGAAGGCATGGTCCCCGCCGCCGTCCTCCCGGCCGACCGGCCGATGCGCGCCGACGCCCGCCGCAACCGCGGTCGGCTGATCGCGGCGGCACGGGAGGCCTTCACCGAGCACGGTGCCGAGGCGCCGCTGGACGACGTCGCGAAGCGCGCGGGGGTGGGCCCGGGCACGCTGTACCGGCACTTCCCGACCCGCGAGGCGCTGCTGGCCGCGGTGTACCTGGACGACATCGAGGCGCTGGCCGTCCAGGCGAACCGGCTGATCGAGAGCGGCCTGCCGCCGGACGAGGCGCTGGCCGCGTGGCTGCTCCTGCAACTGGACTACGTCAAGATCAAGCGTGGCCTGGGCGCGGCGGTCAAGGCGATGCTGGGCGTGGACGCGCCGACGATGACCTACTGCCGGGACGTCATGCGTGGCGCGCTGAACCGGCTGATGGAACCGGCGAAGGCCGCCGGGACGATCCGTCCCGACGTCGAGCAGGCGGACGTGCTGCGGCTGACCCACGGGGTGGCGATGGCCTGCGAGTCGGCGCCCGACGACAGCGTGCGGCTGATGGGCTACGTCATCGACGGCCTGCGCCCCCAGTCCCGCTAGCCCCGTGTTCCGCACTTCGTTGTGGTTGAGTGGCGTGGCGTGTTGATCGTGGTGGTGGTTGGGTGTACCACGGTCGGCTGTGGATGGGCTGCGGGCTCGGTATGGGGCGCCGAGTGTGGAGAAGATGCTTGGTGCGCTTCCTGTGGTGGCTGATTTCAGCCGCCGGTTGCGGTTGAGGCAGATCGTGGATGCGGCGTGTCCGATGCGGGAGGTGTCGACTTCGGCGGTGACCCATGGGCAAGTCATTGAGGTGTTGGTGGCTAACCGGTTGACCTCACCGGTGCCGTTGCTGCGGGTGGAGGATTGGGCGCGGGCGTGGGCGGTGCCGGAACTGTTCGGGGTGGCTGCCTCGACGTTGGGTGATGACCGGGTCGGGCGGGCGCTGGACGCGATCGCGCCGCATCTGGATCATCTGGTGGGGTCGGTGGGTGCTACCGCGATCGAGGTGTTCGGGTTGGACGTGACTCGGATGCACTGGGACATGACCTCGATCTCGTTGCACGGCGCTTACCTCAGCGCCGAGGAAGGACTTCCGGTGCCGAAATTCGGCCATCCGAAGGATCGCCGCCCAGACCTGAAACAGATCCAGACCGGGATCGCGGTGTCCGGCGATGGTGGGGTGCCGGTGTTGCATCGCGCGTTCGATGGTGGCGCCGGTGAGGTGTCGCAGGTGGTGCCAGCGATGCAGGCGTTGCAGAAGCTGGCCGGCCCGGCCGGGATGCTGATGATCGGTGACTCCAAGCTGGTCTCGTACCAGAATCTGGCCGCAATGGCCAAGGCCAAGGCCAACTTCATCGCCCCCGGGTCGAAGAACTACGTCAGCGCGCAGGTCCTGGCCGTCCAACGGTTGTCTGATGCGGTGCAGGTCGACTACGTCGCTGCCCGCGACGCTGGCAAGGACCCTGCCCGGCTCGGCACCTGGCACGTGCGTGAGGACGTCATGAGCCTGGCCGGACCCCGCAAGCGCGACCCGGTCCTGCTGCTGCGTCGGGTATTCGTGCACTCCAGCGTCCGCGCGCAAGCGGCGGTAGCCGCCCGGACCAAGAAACTGGACCGGGCCCGAGACGACCTGGACCGGCTGGTCCGTGGCCTGGGCAGCCGCCATTACCCCGACCAACCCGCCGTGACCGCTCGCGTCGCCGCGATCGGCCGCGACCGGCGGGTGGCCACCTACCTACAGACAACCATCGGTGTCGACAACCATGGCAAGCCGACCCTGGCCTGGTCGTTCGACCAAGCCGCTATCGACACCGAGGCCGCCAGCGACGGCTGGTACGCCCTGCTGACCAACCTGGATCCCGCCGAGGCCGACGCCGCCGAGGTGCTGCGCCGCTACAAGGGTCAGGAAGCCGTAGAACGCCGCTACCAGGCGTTCAAAGGCCCCTTGGCAGTCGCGCCGATCTTCCTGAAGAACAACCGTCGTATCGCCGCGCTGATCACCGTCATCTGCCTGGCACTGCTGATCTTCTGCCTGATCGAACGCGAGGTACGCCGCGCGATCGCCCCAGCCGAGAAACTCGACGACCTCTACGTCGGTCGACCCGCCAAACCCACCGGCCGGCTCATCTTCGACGCGCTCGGCCAGCTACGCCTGATCCCTGGCCGCGGCAACGACCCACCAACGATCCCCCGACCCGGACCACTCCAGACCCAACTACTCGACCTCCTCAACGTAGACCCACTCCGATTAGCCTGACCCACAACGAAGTGCGGAATACGGGGCTAGCTGTTCACGCCCGGCCGGCGGACCCGCTCACGCGCCAGGATCCACAGCGCCGCCACACCGTCCCGCCAAGTGATCTTCTTGCCCTCCTCGCGCGAGCGGGCGTGGTACCTGATCGGCACCTCGTACGGACGGTAG
>DASXOA010000063.1:0-15856 GCA_036494675.1 Rugosimonospora sp. | reverse complement strand
CGTGCTGCGACTGCTCCAGCCCGTGCTCGCGCACGTGTTCCCGCTCGTGTTCGAACTCGAACTCCTGGAGTTCCTGCTCCGTGTCGCTGTCCAGCGGCTCGGTAGACCCTGGCTCGCCCTGCTCGGAAGACCCTGGCTCGCCCTGCTCGGGAGGTTCTGTCACGCCGCTCATTGTGTACCTGCCCGCCCCCGGCGTGGCGCTCGCTACCGTAAGCCAATGACGATCGTGGTGTGGGTGCTCGTCACGCCGTTCGCGCTGTGGGCCGTGATCCGGCTGTCCGGCCTGGAGCGCGGCTGGCTGATGGTGACCGGCATCGCGTTCACGCCGTACGTGGCGGCCGGATCGGTGGTGCCGCTCGCGATCGCCCTGGCGACCGGCCGGTGGTGGGCCGCCCTGGTCGCCGCGGCCACGGCGGTCGCGCTGGCCACCTGCGCGGTACCCAGGATGGTCGGCCGGCCGGAGCGCGGGAACGGCGTGACGCTGCGGGTACTGACCGCGAACGTGTTCCTCGGCGGAGCGGATCCGGACGCCCTGGTCGGCCTCGTCGCGCAGCACCGGCCCGATGCGCTGGCGGTGCAGGAGTACACGCCGGCGCTGGCCCGGAAGTTGAGCGCCGCCGGCCTGGACGACCTGCTGCCGTACCGGGTCGTCGACGCTCAGCCTGGCGGCCACGGGTCCGCGCTGTACAGCCGGTATCCGTTGAGCGCGGCCGAATCCCGGGTCGGCGTGGCCGGGTACCGGTCGACGGCGGCGACGCTGGAGGTGCCGGGCGGCCCACCGGTGCTGGTCGAGTCCGCGCATCCGCCGGCGCCGTACGCGGCGCACCAGATCGGCTACTGGGTGACCGGGCAGGCATCCCTGGACCGGGCCACCCCGGACGGCCCGCTGCGGCTGCTGGCCGGCGACTTCAACGCGACGCTGGATCACGCGGCGCTGCGCGCACTGATCCGGTCCGGGTACCGCGACGCGGCGAGCGTGGTGGGCCGGGGCGGCACGCCGACCTGGCACGGGTACTGGCCGGGGTTGCCCCGGTCGCGGGTGCCCGGGGTGACGCTGGATCACGTTCTGGCCGACCGGCGGATCGGCGTACGGGCGGTGGTGGTCTGCTCGTTGCCGGGCAGCGACCACCGCCCGCTGTTCGCCGAACTCATCCTGCCGGGTCCGCCCCTGGCGGGCTGGCGACCCTACGCCGCCGGTACCGGCACCAATCCGTAGGTGAGCGCGTCCACCAGCGCGTGCCAGCTGGCCTCCACCACGTTCTCGTGCACCCCGACCGTGGTCCAGTCGTGGCCGGCCCCGGCCGTCTCGAGAAGGACCCGGGTCACCGCCTGCGTGCCGTGTGAGCCTTCCAGGATCCGTACCTTGTAGTCGGCCAGCTCGAAGTCGGCCAGCGCGGGGTAGTGGCGGCGCAGCGCCACCCGCAGCGCCTCGTCCAGCGCGTTGACCGGGCCGTTTCCCTCGGCGGTGGCGATCACCCGCTCGCCGCGCACCCGTACCTTCACCGTGGCCTCGGAGATGACCGAGCCGTCCTCGCGGTGCTCCACCGTGGCCCGGTACGACTCCAGCGTGAACGGGCGGGTCACGCCCCCGGGCAGTTCCGAGCGGACCAGCAGCTCGAACGAGGCGTCGGCGGCCTCGAACGCCCAGCCGTGCGCCTCCAGGTCCTTGACCTGTTGGGTGACGCGGGTCAGCGCCTCCGGATGGCCGGTCAGATCGAGCCCCAACTCGCGGGATTTGAGTTCGATGCTGGCCCGACCGGCCATCTCGGTGACCAGGATCCGCATGTCGTTGCCGACGACCGAGGGCTCCACGTGGTTGTAGAGCAACGGATCCACCTTGATCGCGCTCGCGTGCAGCCCCGCCTTGTGAGCGAATGCCGCGGCCCCGACGTAGGCCTGGTGGGTGTCGGGTGCGATGTTGGCGATCTCTGCGATGGCGTGCGAAACGCGAACCATCTTGTCCAGGCAGCCCTCCGGTAGGACCGGCAGCCCGAGCTTGAGTTGCAGATTGCCCAGTACGGCGAACAGGTCGGCGTTGCCGGGCCGCTCGCCGTACCCGTTGGCGGTGCACTGGAAGTGGCTGACTCCGGCCTCGACCGCCGCGACCGTGTTGGCGACCGCGCACGAGGTGTCGTTCTGGCAGTGGATGCCCAGCCGGTCGCCGTCCACGCCCAGGGTGGCCATGAGCCCGGTGACCGCGGCGGTGATCTGCGAGGGCAGCATTCCGCCATTGGTGTCGCACATGACCACCCGCTCGGCACCGGCCTCCAGCGCGGCCGTCACGACGCTGGTGGTGTACCCGGCGTCGAAGCGGTACCCGTCGAAAAAGTGTTCACAATCCACGAACACGCGCCGGCCGTGGGATACCAGGTACTCGACGCTGTCGCGCACCATGGCCAGGTTCTCCTCGGCGGTGGTGCGCAGCGCCCGCGTCACGTGCCGGATGTCGGACTTCGCGACCAGGCACACCACCGGGGTCTGCGCGTCGAGCAGTGCCTTGATCTGCTTGTCGTCCCGCACCGCGACGCCGGCCTTGCGGGTCGATCCGAAGGCCACCAGCACCGCGTGCTTGAGGTCGAGTTCGCTGCGCGCCCGTTCGAAGAATTCGGTGTCCTTGGGCATGGCGCCCGGCCAGCCCCCCTCGATGAATCCCACTCCCAGCTCGTCGAGCAGCCGCGCCACCGCGAGCTTGTCCACGACCGAGTAGCTGATGCCCTCGCGCTGTGCCCCGTCGCGCAGCGTCGTGTCGAACACCTGGTACGTCATCGGAGTCCTCCTGTGGTTGACGGTCGAGTTCCGTGGCCGACGGGCTCGACAGGGCGGGTGGGTTGGCCCAACAAAAAGACCCCCCGCGGAGTGCGGGAGGTCTGCGCGCGCAGGAGGTGGGCTGCGCGCGCTAGTCGATAATGAGTACGGAGCACGACGAGGTCACGTACGGTAGCCTGCCACCGGCGTCCGCTCTCTGGAAGCCACCTCCCACATGGTGGACAAATCCGTGATCGGCCTCACAACCGGGCGGCCCCACCCCGGGACCCGACCGGGGGGCGGAAATGATGTGGTCAGACCAACCCCTCGCCCCACCCGACCGGTGGTGCGAGCCGTCTCATGGCCGGCGCAGCCACCCGCTGCGTCGGCCATGTGCGGTTTCCGGGGTGTATCCGGCGCACTCCGGGGGTACCTGTCATAGACGGCACATCGCATCCAGGGGAGGTAGAGCCGTGGACAGGCCTAACCCCAACGTATTCCAAACCCCGCAGCCGGCCGGATCGGTGCCCGACACCGACATGACCGAGAACGATCCGGGGGTCGGTTCGGACCCGGTGGACTGGGGTGCCGCACCCATGGGTGGGGACATCCCGCCGATGACGACGCCGGCCATGGCGCGACGTTTCGACGCCTGGAATTACCGGGAGGACTCCGGCATCGGCGACGGTTCCGACCTGGTCGGCTACCGGATCGAGGCGATCGACGGCCACATCGGCAAGATCGACTCAGCCAGCCCGCTGGTCGGCGAGCAGTACCTGGTCGTGGACACCGGCCCATGGATCTTCGGCAAGAAGGTTCTGCTGCCGGCCGGGACTGTGCACCGGGTCGACCAACTCGACCAGAAGGTGTACGTGGACCGGACGAAGATTCAGATCAAGGACTCGCCCGAGTTCGACCCGGACACGTACGGCACCCCGGAGTACCGCAACAAGATCGGCGGCTACTACGGGTCGACGTACGACGAACCGCACCAGTAACGGACTCCGCCATCCGCGGGGGGTCAGCGTTTGCCGGCCCCCCGCGGTGTGATCTGCGCGACGGCCCCTCGTGATGTGTCCCCGTCCGCCCAGTAGGGTCGAACGGTGGATCAGAGTATCGCCACCTTCTCAGCGCCCTCGGTCTTCAACTTCCGCGACCTCGGCGGTCACCGCACCACCGACGGCCGAACAGTCCACTATGGACGGTTGTACCGGTCGGACTCCCTGCACCGGTTGACCGACGCCGAATGCGGGCAGCTGTGCGGCGCCGGGGTGCGGACGATCCTGGATCTGCGCCGCCCCCATGAGATCGAACGGGACGGGCGGATCCGGGAAACCGCCGGCCTCACGTACCACAACATCCACCCGATCCATCGGGAGTGGGACCCGTCGCTCTACGTTCCCGAGGCCGGCCCGGCCCGGTACCTCGCGGACCGGTACCTGGACATGGCGACCGAGGGGGCGGACGGGCTCGGCGAGGCGCTACGGCTGATCGCCGATCCGGCCAACGCCCCGCTCGTCATGCACTGCTTCGCCGGCAAGGACCGCACCGGCGTGCTGTCCGCGCTGACCCTGTCCCTGCTCGGCGTCGCGGACGACGACATCGCCGCCGAGTACGCCGTCAGCGAGCGCGCCCAGGCCGCGCTGACCGCCCAGATCCGCGCCGACCGGTCCGGCACCGCCTTCGATGACGCGCCGATTCACTTCGTGGTCTGCCCGCCCGAGGCGATGCTGCTGTTCCTGACCGAGCTGCGCGAGCGGTTCGGTTCGGTACCCGGGTTCGTCGCGTCCGCCGGAGTGACCGATGGGCACGTCGCGTCGCTGCGTGCCCATCTGCTGGCCTGATCGGGTTGCGGCCTGGCACGCCGGCCGCCGGCCTGCCGCCGACCACCAGAGAGAACCCGGCTCAGATCACCCGGCGCACCCAGCCGTGCCGGTCGGCCGTGCGCCCCCGCTGGATGTCCACCAGTTGGCCGCGCAGCCGATCGGTCACCTCGCCGCCGGCCATGGTGAACTCGCCGTCCGCCCAGGCGACCCGGCCGATCGGCGTGATCACCGCGGCGGTACCGCAGGCGAACGCCTCGCGCAGCCGGCCGCTGGCCACGTCGGCCCGCCACTCGTCGAGCGAGTACTGCCGCTCGACCACGGTCAGCCCCTGATCCCGGGCCAGCGTGATGATCGAGTCCCGGGTGATGCCGGGCAGGATGGTGCCGGTGAGCGCCGGAGTGACCAGGGTGCCGTCGTCGTACACGAAGAAGACGTTCATGCCGCCCAATTCGTCGACGTACCTGCGCTCGAGCGCGTCGAGGAACACCACCTGATCGCAGCCGTGCTCGACGGCCTCCGCCTGGGCGCTGAGGCTGGCCGCGTAGTTGCCGCCGCACTTGGCCGCGCCGGTGCCGCCGGGAGCCGCCCGGGTGTAGTCCTGCGAGACCCATAGCGCGACCGGCGTCACGCCGCCCTTGAAGTAGGAGCCGACCGGCGAGGCGATCACCACATAGAGGTACTCCGAGGAGGGCTTCACGCCGAGGAACGCCTCGGAGGCGTACATGAACGGGCGCAGGTACAGGCTGCCGCCCTCGTCGGCGGGGATCCACTGCCGGTCGATGCGCACCAGCGCGTCGAGGGAGCCGAGGAACAGCTCGTCGGGCAGCGGCGCCATGGCCATCCGCTCGGCGGAGCGTCGGAACCGGGCGGCGTTGGCGTCCGGCCGGAACATGGTGACCGTGCCGTCGGCGGCGTGGTAGGCCTTGAGCCCCTCGAAGATCTCCTGCGCGTAGTGCAGCACGGCGGAGGCCGGGTCGATCGGGATCGGGGCCCGCGCCTCGACCCGGGCGTCGTACCACCCCTTGCCCTCGGTGTAGCGGACGGTGACCATGTGGTCGGTGAACACCCGGCCGAAACCGGGGTCGGTCAGCAATACGGCCCGCTCGATGTCCGAAACCGGCCGCGGGTTCGGGTGGATCTCGAAATCGATGCTCATCTGCTCAGTCCTCCGTACACATCTGGACGGGCCTGGTGCGAATTTACCCCGAACGCTCGTTCAGCGGGCGACCGCACCCCGCCGCGACCGCGCGCCGCGGCGGGTCAAAACCTGACGCTCCGTGTGCGACCGACCGCGCGGCCCCCGGCCACGTCCACGAAGAAGGGGCGCGCGACCGGTTCGTCGCACGCCCCCGTTGAGAAGTGGTCAGCGGGACAGTTCAGCGAGACGGTCGCCGACTTCGGCGGTACGCAGCGGCTGTCCGGGCTTGCGCCAGGCCAACTCGGCCGCGACCGCCTCGGATACTCGGCGGGCCTGCTCGGGGTGCCCGAGGTGATCGAGCAGGAGGGAGACGGACAACACCGCCGCGGCCGGGTCGGCGACGCCCTTGCCGGCGATGTCCGGCGCGGAGCCGTGGACCGGTTCGAACATCGAGGGGTACCGGCGCTCCGGGTTGATGCAGCCGCTCGCGGCGAGCCCGATGCCGCCGGTCACCGCCGCCGCGATGTCGGTGAGGATGTCGCCGAAGAGGTTGTCGGTGACGATCACGTCGTACCGCTGCGGCTGGGTCACCAGGAACATCGCGGCCGCGTCCACGTGCTGGTACTCCGTGCCGATGTCCGGGAACTCCGCGGCGACCTCGGCGAACGTGCGCGCCCACAGCCCTCCGGCGTGGGTCAGCACGTTGGTCTTGTGGACCAGGGTCACCTTGCGGCGCTCGCGGCGGCCGGCGCGGTCGAACGCATCCCGGATCACCCGCTCGACGCCGTGCCGGGTGTTCAGGCTCTCCTCGGTCGCGATCTCGGCGGCGGTCCCCCGGTGGAGTATCCCGCCCGCGCCCGCGTACAGGCCCTCGGTGCCCTCCCGGACCACGATGAGGTCGACCTCACCGGGCTTGACGTTGGCCAGCGGGCCGGCGGTGCCGGGCCACAGTCGGGACGGACGAAGGTTGACATACTGGTCGAAATCAAACCGCAGCTTCAGCAGCAGCCCGCGCTCCAGGACCCCCGGCGGCACGCTGGGATCCCCGACCGCGCCGAGCAGGATGGCGTCGTGCTGAGCAAGCTCGTCGAGCACGCTGTCGGGCAGCACCTCGCCGGTCCGGTTGTACCGCGCGGCGCCGAGGTCGTACTCGGTGGCCTCGACCCCCGGCAGCACCGTGTCGAGCACCTTACGGGCCTCGGTGACCACTTCGGTCCCGATGCCGTCGCCGGCCACCACCGCGATGCGCGCCACCGCCACGTCAAGCCTCCTCGCTCCGGTTATCTAGGGAACGTTAAGGCATCATCCTACAAGCCGGTACGGCGGTCTCAGAATGTGGATTGAACCTGCGCGGACACCCGCCGGCCCCAATGATCCTCGTCGATCCGGCCCGGCCGGGATTCCCAGTCAACTGCCAGGCAATCGTCAGGGCACGGCCATCTGCCGCTCCTACAGTCAGCATCGATGGCTTCAGCTTCATCGGGGACATCAGCGGAACGGCAAACGAGGGGAGCCAGCAGTGCATGCGCTGTCCGAGCGGGTTATCGCCCGACACAGTGTCCAGATAACAGGCACGACCTACGCATTCTGCCTGGGGGCACCGCCCACGATGGCCCGCCGCACGATCGGCGAGGCGCTGGCCGCGGCCGTCGCCGAACTGCGTGCCGTGGACGCCGCGTTCAGTCCCTTCCACCCGCGCTCGCTGGTGTCCGCGGTGCGCCGCGGCGAACTGACCGCCGGCTCGTACCCTCCGCCGCTGGCCGAGGTGATCGAGCGCTGCGACGCGATGCGCGCGGCCACCGACGGGTGGTTCGACGCCTGGGCGGTACCGGGCGGTTTCGACCCCAGTGGCCTGGTCAAGGGTTGGGCGATCGACCGGGCCGCGGTGCTGCTGCGGGCGGCCGGCATCGACGACTACGCGATCACCTCGGGCGGCGACTGGCTGGTGCGGGGCAACGGCCCGCGGGGCGGCGCGTGGCGCGTCGGGGTCGCCGACCCGGACAACCCGCTGCGGGTACTCGCGACGGTGCAGTTGACCGACGGCGCGGTGGCCACCTCCGGGTACGGCGCCCTCGTGATCGATCCGCACACCGGTGCGCCGGCCCGGTCCCGGGGCCCGGCGACGGTGACCGGCCCGACCCTGGCGGCGGCCGACGGGTACGCCACCGCCCTGTTCGCGGCCGGCGATGCCGGGGTGCCGTGGTTCCCGACCACGGAGGGGTACCAGGCGGTCGTGGTGTCCGGCCGGCCCACCGGCGAGTTGCTCACGTTACGCTGACCGCTTAATAACTTCGCGCCACGCATAATTGCGTGGCGCGAAGTTTCGGGTACCCAGTACCTTGTCCCGCGTGACCGTCGTCGACAACGAACCCGACGGCCGAGCAGCCGGCCTGCGCGCGCGCAAAAAGCTCGCCACCAGGGACGCCCTCAGCTCGGCCGCACTCCGGCTCGCGCTGGAACGCGGGCCGGAGAATGTGCGTGTCGACGACATCGCCGCCGAGGCCGGCGTCTCGGCCCGCACCTACAACAACTACTTCTCCAGCCGGGAAGAGGCCATCTGCGTCGCGCTGACGGCCGACCGGGCGCTGCGGGTCGGCGCGGCGCTGCGCGCCCAGCCGGCCGACAAGCCGCTGGCCGCGGCGATCGTCGACGCGATGGTCTCGCAGTACTGCCTGGGAGAACCGGACCAGAAGACCATCTGCCTGCTGTTCTCGACACCGGCCCTGCGCAACGAGTTCTTCCGGACCACGACCGCGATGGAGTGGCCGCTGGCCCAGGCGATCGCGGCGCGTACCGGCCTGGACGCCGCGCACGACCTGTTCCCGAGAGCGCTGGCCGGCGCGTTGTCCGGGGCCGCCCGGGTGGCGGCCGAACACTGGTTGGGCGCCGCCGACGGCGTGCGCCTGGCCGACGTGCTCCGCGAGGCACTGAGCTGGGTCGCCACCGCACCACCGGCGCCCAGCCCGTTATCGACCATGGGGGATCCCGAGTGCTGATCCGACTTCTGCGCACCCACCTGCGCCCGTACCGGGGGCCGATCACGCTGATCGTGCTGCTGCAACTGGTACAGACGCTGGCCACTCTGTACCTGCCGACGCTCAACGCCGACATCATCGACAACGGCGTGGTCACCGGCGACACCGGCTACATCGTCCGCACCGGCGGCACCATGATCGTGGTGACCGTGGTGCAGATCGTCTGCGCGGCCGCGGCGGTCTTCTTCGGCGCCCGTACCGCCATGGGGTTGGGTCGGGACGTCCGCGCCGCGGTGTTCAAGCGGGTCATGTCGTTCTCCGCCCGTGAGGTCGGCCGGTTCGGTACCCCGTCGCTGATCACCCGGACCACCAACGATGTCCAGCAGGTCCAGATGCTGGTGCTGCTGACGTTCACGCTGATGGTCTCCGCGCCGATCATGTGCGTCGGCGGCATCATCCTGGCGCTCAACCAGGACGTGCCGCTGTCCTCCCTGTTGCTGGTCATCGTCCCGCTGCTCGCGGTGATCATGGGCCTGATCATCTCCCGGATGCGGCCGCTGTTCCGCCTCATGCAGGTGCGCATCGACGCGATCAACCGGGTGCTGCGCGAGCAGATCACCGGCGTACGGGTGATCCGCGCGTTCGTCCGCGACGCGCACGAACGGGACCGCTTCGCCTCCGCCAACGACGACCTGTTCGTGGTGTCCCGCGGCGTGGGCCGGCTGATGGCGCTGATGTTCCCGGCCGTGATGACGGTCATCAACGTGTCCAGCGTGGCCGTCCTGTGGTTCGGCGGGCACCGGATCGACAGCGGGCACATGCAGATCGGTGCGCTGACGGCGTTCCTGAGCTACCTCATGCAGATCCTGATCTCGGTCATGATGGCCACCTTCATGTTCATGATGGTGCCCCGTGCCGAGGTGTGCGCGGAGCGGATCGAGGAGGTACTGGACACCGATTCCAGCGTGGTACCGCCGGCGGAGCCGGTCCCGGCCACGGGCCTGCACGGCGAGTTGGAGCTTCGCGACGTCGAGTTCCGCTACCCCGGCGCCGAGCAGCCGGTGCTGCGCGGCGTCGACCTGACGGCCCGACCGGGCGAGGTCACGGCGGTGATCGGGAGCACCGGCAGCGGCAAGACGACGCTGCTCAACCTCGTGCCGCGGCTCTTCGACGCCACGGCAGGCAGCGTGTTCGTCGACGGCGTGGACGTCCGCCAGCTCGAACCGAAGGCGCTGGCGGCCGCGATCGGCTTCGTACCGCAGAAGCCGTACCTGTTCTCCGGCACCGTCGCCTCCAACCTGCGTTACGGCAACCCGGACGCCACCGACGAGGAGTTGTGGCACGCGCTGGAGACCGCGCAGGCCCGCGACTTCGTGCAGGAGATGCCGGAGGGGCTGGACGCGCCGATCGCGCAGGGCGGCACGAACGTCTCCGGCGGCCAGCGCCAGCGCCTGGCCATCGCCCGGGCACTGGTGAGCCGCCCGGACGTCTACCTGTTCGACGACTCCTTCTCCGCACTGGACTACGCGACCGACGCCGCGCTGCGCGCGGCACTGTCCCGGGAGACCTCGAACGCGACGGTCGTCATCGTCGCCCAGCGGGTCTCGACGATCCGCCACGCGGACCGCATCGTCGTCCTCGACGAGGGCCGGGTGGTCGGCACCGGCACGCACGACGAATTGATGAACACCGACGAGACGTACCGGGAGATCGTGCTCTCCCAGCTGACCGAACAGGAGGCCGCGGCGTGAGCATGCCAGGCAGGCAGGCGGGGCCCGGCGACCACGCGGGGCCGGGGCCGGGATCGGGCGGCCCGGGACCGAATGGGCCGGGGCCGGGCGGCCCGGGTCCGAATGGGCCAGGGCCGGGCGGCCCGGGTCCGAAGGGTCTGGCCGGCAACGGTCAGGCGCCGGGTTCGACCGGCGTCGGCGAACGGGTCACCCCACAGCGCGGGCCCGGACCCGCCGGCGGAATGCGCGGGCCGGCCGCCTTCATGGGGGGCCGGTCCACCGAGAAGTCGCTGGACTTCCGCGGGTCCAGCCGGCGGCTGCTGGGTACCCTGCGACCCGAGCGGCCACTGGTGGCGCTCGTGCTGCTGCTGGCCGCGGGGAGCGTCGCGCTGTCCGTGCTCGGTCCGAGGATCCTGGGCCGGGCCACCGACCTGATCTTCGCCGGCGTCATCGGCCGGCAGATCCCCGCCGGAGTCAGCAGCGCCCAGGCGGAGGCCACCCTGCGCAACCAGGGCCACGGGGCGCTGGCCGACCTGGTCGGCTCGATGCACGTCGTACCGGGGCAGGGCATCGACTTCGGGCAGGTCGGGCGGGTACTGCTGATGGTCGTACTGATCTACGCCGGCGCGAGCGTGCTGAGCCTGTTCCAGGGCCGGCTGACCACCGCCGTCGTTCAGCGCACCGTGTTCCGGCTGCGCGAGCAGACCCAGGCCAAGCTGGCCCGGCTGCCGTTGCGTTACTTCGACCGCCAGCCGCGCGGCGAGATCCTCAGCCGGGTCACCAACGACATCGACAACCTTGCCCAGTCGATGCAGCAGACGTTCGCTCAGATCGTCACGTCCCTGCTGACCATCGTCGGCGTGCTCACGATGATGTTCCTGATCTCCCCGCTGCTCGCGCTGATCGCTCTGGTCACGGTGCCGATCTCGGTGTTCGTCACGGCCACGATCGGCAAGCGCGCCCAGCCCCGGTTCATCGCCCAGTGGGCCACCACCGGCCAGCTCAACGGCCACATCGAGGAGATGTACACCGGGCACTCGCTGGTCAAGACGTTCGGCCGCCAGGAGGAGGCGGAAGCGACCTTCGAGGAGCACAACGGGAAGCTGTTCGAGTCGGGCTTCCGGGCGCAGTTCATCTCCGGACTGATCCAGCCGGCGATGATGTTCATCGGCAACGTGAACTACGTGTTCGTCGCCGTGGTCGGCGCGCTGCGGGTCGCCTCCGGCGCGATCAGCCTCGGCGAGGTGCAGGCGTTCATCCAGTACTCCCGGCAGTTCAGCCAGCCGCTGACCCAGGTGGCGAGCATGTCCAACCTGCTGCAGTCCGGCGTGGCTTCGGCCGAGCGGGTGTTCGCGCTGCTCGACGCCGACGAGCAGGAGCCGGACCCGGTCACCTCCGCCCGTCCGGAACAGGTACGCGGCCGGGTCGAGTTCCAGAACGTCTCATTCCGGTACAACCCGGAGACGCCCCTGATCGACAACCTGTCGCTGTCGGTGGAGCCGGGTCAGACGGTGGCCATCGTCGGCCCGACCGGGGCCGGCAAGACCACGCTGGTCAACCTGCTCATGCGGTTCTACGAGGTGACCGGCGGGCGGATCGCGCTCGACGGCGTGGACATCGCCTCGATGTCCCGGGAGGAGCTGCGGTCCAGGACCGGCATGGTGCTCCAGGACGCCTGGCTGTTCGGCGGCACCATCGCGGAGAACATCGCGTACGGCGCGAGCGCCGCAACGCCGCAACTGGACGGCACGGTGGCCGCCGTGAGCCATGAGCGCATCGTCGAGGCGGCCCGTGCCACGCACGTGGACCGGTTCGTGCGCACCCTTCCCGACGGGTACGACACGGTCCTGGACGACGAGGGTACCGGCGTCAGTACGGGCGAGAAGCAGTTGCTCACCATCGCCCGGGCCTTCCTGGCCGAGCCGGCCATCCTGATCCTGGACGAGGCGACCAGCTCGGTGGACACCCGTACCGAGGTGTTGATCCAGCGGGCGATGAACTCGCTGCGCCAGGGACGCACCAGCTTCGTCATCGCGCACCGGCTCTCCACCATCCGGGACGCCGACCTGATCCTGGTGATGGAGCACGGTCAGATCGTGGAGCAGGGTACCCACCACGAACTGCTGGCCGCCTCCGGCGCGTACGCGCGGCTGTACTCGGCCCAGTTCGCGCAGGCGGTCGCCGAGGTGAACTGAGCGGCGGGCGGCGGGCCGGCGCCACTGAGGGGAGGGGCGCCGGTCAGTCGGTCAGGTCCACTGTGGACGATGTGGTCGCCCCGATCGCCTCGGCGGTCTTGGCGAGCAGGTCGGCGGCGACGGTCGAGTCGACGGTGAGCGCCATGAGCGTCTCGCCGCCGGCCGACCGCCGGGCCACCTGCATCGCGGCGATGTTCACGCCGGCGCCGCCCAGGATCGTGCCCACCGTACCGACCACGCCGGGCCGGTCCAGGTACCGGAAGAACAGCAGCACCCCGTCGGCGGCCAGTTCCAGGTCGAAGCCGTCCACCCGGGTCAGCCGCACGCCGCCGTTCACGGTGCCGGAGACCTCGACCGCCCGGCCGTCGGGCAGGACCCCGCGCAGCGACACCAGCAGCGGGTGCTCCTCGCTGTCCGCCACCGGTACGAGGGTCACCTCCACGCCCCGGTCCGCCGCGATCAGCGGCGCGTTGACGTACGTCACCTGCTCCTCGACCACCGCCGCGAACAGCCCCTTGGTGGCGGCCAGCCGCAGGACGGACACGTCGTAGCCCACCACAGCCCCGGACACGTCGATCTCCACGTTCACCGCGACTCCCCCGGCGACCGCGGTGAACACCTTGCCCAGCCGTTCGGCGAGCGGCAGCAGCGGCCGGACGTCCTCAGCCACCACACCACCCGCCTGCACGTTCGCCGCGTCCGGCACGAACTCGCCCTGCAGCGCGAGCCGCACGCTGCGCGCGACCGCGAGCCCGGCCTTGTCCTGGGCCTCCACTGTGGACGCACCCAGATGCGGCACGGCGACCACGGTGTCGAGGTCGAACAGCGGCGAGGAGGTGCACGGCTCCTTCGCGAACACGTCGAGCCCGGCTCCGGCCACCCGGCCCTCGGCCAGCGCGTCGGCCAGCGCCTGCTCGTCGATCAGGCCGCCCCGCGCCGCGTTGACGATCCGTACCGTCGGCTTGACCAGCCGCAGTTCCTTCTCGCCGATCAGCCCGATGGTCTCCGCCGTCTTGGGCAGGTGGATGGAGATGAAGTCCGACTCGCGCATCAGCTCCTCCAGGCCGACCAGGCGCACCCCGAGTTGCGCGGCACGGGCCGGCTGGAGGTACGGGTCGTACGCGATCAACCGGGTGCCGAAGGCGGCCATCCGCTGGGCGAACAGGACGCCGATGCGCCCGAGACCGACCACGCCGACGGTCTTGCCCTGGATTTCCACGCCGACGAACCTGGCGCGCTTCCACTCGCCGGCGCGTAGCGAGGCATTGGCCGCGGCGGTGTGCCGGGCGACCGAGAGCAGCAGCGCGATGGCCTGCTCGGCCGCCGACACGATATTGGACGTCGGCGCGTTGACCACCATGACGCCCCGGGCGGTGGCGGCCGGGACCTCGACGTTGTCGAGCCCGACGCCGGCTCGGGCGATCACCTTCAGCCGCGGTGCGGCGGCGATCGCCTCGGCGTCGAGTTGGGTGGCGCTGCGCACGATCACGGCGTCCGCGGCCCGGAGCCCGGCGAGCAGCGCCGCCCGGTCGGTGCCGTCGACGTGCCGGACGTCGAATTCGTCGGCGAGCACGTCGAGTGCCGCCGGAGCCAGTTCCTCGGTGATGAGCACGACGGGCGTCACGGTGTCGGTTGTCACGGTGCCCTCGCTGACCTGGGAGGCGGGACGGCCGAGAAGCGCCACGCCGCGCTCCTACCGCCGCCGATCGTACGGGCTCGGCTCGGGCCGCGACAGGTGAACGGTGATGACCATCGCTGCGATGAGTGTCATTGCGTCGATGGGTCGTTCGTCGATGAGTGTTGCGTCGGCGTGCGGGCCGGCCGGTCAGTGGGCGATCGTCGGGATCCGGGTGATCGGCGGATCCATCCGCACCCCGGCCGCGAGCCGCCCCTGCACCTGCCGGAAGCTGGTCGCCTCGGCCGTCAGTCCGTCCAGCAGCCGATCGAGGTCCACTGTGGACAGTGGTGGGTAGATCCGCTCGGCCGGCGGCTCCTGGCCGGGTGCCAGACCGCCCTGGGTAGCCATGAAGTCGGCGATGGCATCGCGCACCTGGGGCAGGCAGACCGGCGAGTGGTACAGCACGTTCAACGCCTGCAGCCGCATGTCGTGCACGTGGCTCTCGCCCTTGTCGTCGTGGAAGTGCGGGTTTCGGGTCTCGATCTGGCGCACCGACACGCAGTCGGCCATCACGTCCGGGTGCGGCGATTCCAGTACCCCGCCGAACTGCTCGAACAGGTCGACGTACTCGAACGGTTCCACCGCGAAGCCACCGGCCAGCCGCAGCCGCATGCCCAACTCCAGGCTGACCGCGTGCTCGCCGGCGTTGCCGGTGGCGATCACGTCCGTGCCGAAGCCGGAGTATTCGGCGATCAGCCGGTTGAGGAACTGGTTCGTCACCTCGGAGGTGCGCCCGCGCCGGCTGAAGAACAGCCGGCCGTCCTTGAGCTTGGGCTTGGAGTGCCAGGAGATGCGGACCATGGCGTACGGGCTCTCGGCCAGGTGCAGCCCTGCCGCGAATGCCTTGCAGTACTCGTTGACCGAGCCGGGCACGTAGTTGTCCGCGTCGACGTAGCCGACGTACCGGCGCCCGGCCAGGGCCGCCAGCGCCATGCCGATGAGCATCGCCTCGCCCTTGCCGCCCCGTACCACGCCGTCGTCGCCGATCAGGTCCGGCATGCCGGCCGCCTTGATGGCCGCGGCGAGTCCGGGATCCCGCTGGTGGACGGTGAGCGCGGGGCGTTCGGCGAGACGGCAGAACTGCTCCACCGTGTGCCGTTCCATCTCGTACCGATCGACCGGTGCGCGCGAGGAGTTCGACACCAGTATCAGAAGGCAGTCGTGCGGAATTCCGGAGAGCACGCCCTCAATTACTCTACGTGTCTCGTTCATGCAGGGAATGACGATTGCCAATTCCCTCTCGATCCCTCGAATGGCCCCGGATGACACGATCTGGCTGGTCAGCGTGTGATCGTCCGATCCCTCGGCGCGATCGGACCCGGAGTCCAGCTCGATAACACGCTGCAGTTCGTGGATTCGAACAGCACCGAACCGTTCGGTAAGGCGAGGGTGCTCCAGCCGCATGCGGCGACACTACCCGCGATTGTCGGCCATTGCCGACCGCCGGGAATCAACGCAGTTTCAAAAGTCTATTGGACTTCATTTCGCAATCTGACGGTAACGGAATCTCGGCGGCGGGTAAGGGCTCGGGTACCGGCAGAAATAAAACGTGGCGGCGGACCCCCCCCA
>DASXOA010000062.1:0-18997 GCA_036494675.1 Rugosimonospora sp. | reverse complement strand
GGTGGCGGAGTTCCTCGACTTCTGCCAGCAGGAGGGGCTGCCGGTCGATTTCGTGTCGACGCACCCGTACCCCACGGACTGGGCACTGGACGAGCACGGGCAGGGGCAGAAGCTGACCCGCGGGGTGAACGCGACTCCCATCGACCTGGCTGTGCTGCGCGAGCTGGTGACCGCGGGTCCGTACCCGGACGCGGAGATCCACCTGACCGAGTGGAGCTCGTCGTCCTCGCCGTGCGACCACACCCACGACACACTGCCGGCCGCGACCTACGTGGTGCGCTCCGCGCTGCACGCGCTGGGTACCGCCGACTCGCTGTCCTACTGGACGTTCACCGACGTGTTCGAGGAGGGCGGCGCCGGGGACGAGCTGTTCCACGGCGGGTTCGGCATGCTGACCCTGCCCGGCGTCCCGAAGCCGACCTTCCACGCGTACCGCATGCTGCACGCGCTGGGTGATCGGCTGCTGGCCCGCACCGACGGCGCGGTGCTGACCCGGGAGTCGACCACCGGCCGGATCGCCGCGCTCGCGTACCACTACCCGGCCGAGGAGCCGCGGTCGGTACCGGCCTCGTTCGACGGTCGCGACCTGGCCCGCGCCACCCAGGCGAAGGGCGGCCGGCGCCGGCTCGACCTCACCGTGTCCGGGCTCGTCCCCGGTATCCGGTGCGAGGTCGAGGTGCTCGACGCCGCGCACGGCGACGCGGTCGGAGCGTGGCGGGCGCTGGGGGAGTCGGCCGACCCGAACCGCGAACTGCTGGCCACTCTCGACCGGATGGCCCGGGCGACCGCCGTCGAACCGGTCGCTGCCGGGCCGGACGGGGTGGTACGGCTGGACCGGCTCATGTCCCCTTGGTCGCTTTTGTTGTTGCGGCAGCTCGACTGAGTCTCGCCCGCTCTTGCCGGCGGAACTACCGTCGATGGTGGATGCCGGGTTGCTATGCTAAATCAACTCGATGGAGTTATTCGGTTTGCGCCCGGCCGCCCATCGCGGAGCCAGGGCGGGAGGAGGGCAGTGGACAAGCGGCTACCGACCAGGCGCGGCACCAACCTGCCGCGGATGGGCGACTTCAACGAGTCCGTGGTGCTCGACGCCATCCGGCGGGTACCCGACGGGCTCAGCCGGGTCGAGCTGGCCGAGGCGACCGGCCTGTCCGCGCAGACCGTGTCGAACATCTGCCGGCGCCTGCTGAACACCGGCCTGGCCCGGGAGGCGGGGACCAAGAGCTCGGGTGCCGGCAAGCCCCGGCGACTGCTGCAGGTCAACGCCGGCGCCCGATACGCGGTCGGGGTGCACCTGGACCCCGCGGTGGTGACCCTGGTCGTGCTGGACCTGCTCGGCAACGTGGTGGCCCGAGCCCAGCGGCCCACGCCGGAGGCGGCCGACCCGGACCACACGCTGGTGGAGATGAGCGAGTCGATCAACGCGCTGGTCGCCGACTCGAAGGTGCCCCGCGAGCACGTCCTCGGCCTGGGCATCGCCGCGCCCGGGCCGGTGGACCTCGCCTCCGGACTGGTCATCGCGCCGCCCGAGCTGGCCGGATGGGGACGGGTGCCGCTGCGCGACTACCTGGCCGAGACCACCCGGCTCCCGGTACTGCTGGACAAGGACGTCATCGCCGCGGCGGTCGCCGAGCGGTGGGCCGGCGTGGCCGTCAACACCGACAACTTCCTGTTCTTCTACCTGGGCACCGGCTCGGGCATGGGCCTGGTGGTGGACGACGTCGTGCTGCGCGGGTTGTCCGGCAACGCCGGCGAGGTCGGCGGGCTCTACGCGGCGTGCACCACCAACGCGCTGGTCGCCGAGGCCATCGAGCAGGACGTGTTGGGCCCGGAGTTCAAGCCGTCCGGGCCGCGCGACGCCGAGCAGAGCCTGCGGGAGCTGTGCCGGCATGCGGCAACGGGCAACGTGACGGCCGGCGAGATCATCGACCGCTGGGCGGTCCGGGTCGGCCGCGGGGTGGCCGCGGCCGCGACGCTGGTCGACTCGGAGATGATCGTGTTCGGCGGCCCGATCTGGCCGCTGCTCGCCGACCGGTTCCTGCCCGTCATCCAGGGCATCGTGGAGAGCTCGCCGTTCGTGGAGAAGGTGCACCAGACCGCGGTCACCACGACCGGGCTCGGCGTCGACGTCGGCGCCATCGGGGCCGCGTGCCTGGTGCTCGACCAGATCCTGTCGGTACAACCGCAGTCGCTGCTGCTGGGCTGAGCGCTGCTGGGCTGACCCGCCGGTCACGGCCGTTGGACCGCGCCGTCGACGCCGCGCAGCAGGGCCCACCGGTCGTGCTCCAGGGGCGGCGGTACCGGGTACCGGCGGGCCGCCACCTCGTCGAAGTCCACGCCGAGGCCGGGCACCTCGGCCGGGTACAGGGTGCCCCGGTCGGGTACCGGCGCGCCGGGGAAGACCTCCAGGGTGGCGTCCCGGAACCGGGCCGCCTCCTGGATGCCGAAGGCGGGCGTGGCGATGTCCAGCGCGACGTTGGCCGCCTGCGCCACCGGGCTCACGTCGCCCGGCCCGTGCGGTGCGGTACGGATGCCGAACAGCTCGCACGCCGCGACCAGCTTGCGGGTTGGGGTCAGCCCGCCGAGGGTCGGTACCCGTACCCGGGCGAAGTCGATCGCGCGCTGCTCCAGCAGCGGCAGGTACCGGGTCACGTCGTCGTACAGCTCGCCGACCGCGAGCGGTACCGGGCCGGCCGTGCGCAGCTGGCCGAAGTAGCCGGCGTCCTCCGGGGCCAGCGCGTCTTCGAGGAAGTACAGGCGCGCCTCGGCGAGCGCGGCGACCAGGTACCGGGCCTGGGCGGGGGTGAACCGCTCGTGCGCGTCGTGCAGCAGCTCCACGCCGTCACCGACCCGCCGGCGCACCTCGACCAGCGCGGCCGGCACCTGGCGCAGGTACGCGAGCGGATCCCAGGCGTCCCGGCGCGCCGCCCGCGCGAGGGCCTCGGCCGGGCCGGCCGGTGCGGTGCCGTACGCATCGACGCCGGGCAGCCCCACCTGGACGCGTACGTGCCGGTACCCCGCCTCGGCGGCGGCCGTGACCCGCTCCGCGATCTCGCCGGGGTCGGTGCCGTCGACGTGGGTGTACGCCTCGGCGCCGTGCCGGGCCCGCCCGCCCAGCAACGAGTACAGCGGCAGCCCGGCCGCCTTCGCCTTGATGTCCCACAGGGCCACGTCGATGGCGCCGAGCGCGTTGTTGGCGATGGAACCGCCCCGCCAGTACCCGCTGTTGAGCAGCAGGCGGTGGATGTCCTCGATGTCGCCGGCGTCCCGGCCGAGCAGCAGGGGTGCCAGGTACTCGTCCAGCACGGCGCGCACGGCGAGGGTGCGCTGCGGGTCGCTGGCGCAGCCGAGCCCGTACAGCCCGGGCTGGTCGGTCTCCACCCGGGCGATCAGGTACGGGCAGCCCTGTGGCGCGCACAGGAAGGTGCGTACCCGGGTGATCCGGGCGACCCGGGCGGGCGGCGGCCACGGCGCGGGGGCGAGGAGGTCCGGGTTCGGACCGTCAGCGGCGCCGAGGGACGCCGGTGGGGGCTGCTCCTGCGAATGTTGCACGCGGGTACTCCAGTTCTTGCACGTGTCACATGGTTGACACAGTACATCAATTCGATTTAGCTTCTCCGGAACGGCGCCTGTCGATGGCGCTCCCGACGCGAAGGTTCGGCATCGTGATGGGATTTCTGACGCGCGCGTGGCGGCCGTCCCTGGCCGTTCTGGCGGCGCTGGCGTTGGGCGCCACCGCCGCGTGCAGCGGTTCGGACGGCACCAATTCGTCGAGCAAGTCGCTGGTCATGTGGACCTTCAAGCAGTCCCACGTCAAGGCGCTTCAGGAGGTCGCGGCCGGGTTCACCAAGGAGACCGGCATCTCGGTCACCGTCCAGGCCTACGGGCCGGACGACGCGTACCTCACCAAGATCCAGGCTGCCGCGAAGACCGGCAACCTGCCGGACCTGCTCGAGGTGCACACCAACGGCGACGACCTGACCTTCGGCGGGGCCGGGCTGCTCACCGACCTGGCCAAGGACGTGGACACCACCTGGCTCAACAACTACCGCCCTGAGGCACGGGTCGACGGCACCGTGACGAGCGACTACTACCAGCAGTCGCTGGCCGCCGACTCCAAACTGAAGGGCATCAAGCAGGGCCAGCGGTTCAGCGTGCCGCTGACCATCGGTACCTTCGGCATCGTCTACGCCAACAAGCAGCGGCTCGCCGCCGCCGGCGTGACCACCGCGCCGACCACGTGGGAGGACTTCGTCGCCGACCTGGCCAAGGTGAAGGCGAGCGACCCCAACACGGGCGGCGTCAGCCTCGGCCTCAAGTCGCCGTCCACCGGCTTGGAGTGGCTGATGCAGCCGATGGCGTACGGGTTGCTCGGCGGCGACCGGTTCCGCGCCTTGTGGGGCAAGGACAAGGCCACGAACTTCTCCTCGCCGACCGGTACCCGGGCGCTGGAGACGTACGGGCAGGTGACGCCGTACTGGATGCCGGGTACCCAGACGCTGGACATCGACGGCGCCGACCTCGCGTTCGCGCAGGGCAAGTCGAGCTTCGACATCGGCGGCACGTTCACCCTCGCCTTCCTTGCGCAGAACGGCTTCGACCCGACCAACGTGCTCACCTTCCCGGTGCCGGCGCCGGCAGGCGGCGCCATCAAGAACCTCAGCCTGGCACCGTTCACGCTGACCGGCGTGTCGGTCAGCGCGACCAGCAAGAACCGGGCGGGCGACATAAAGTGGCTGCAGTACCTGGCCCGGCAGGACGTGTCCGCGACGTTCGCCAAGGCCGCGCTGGACGTGCCGCCGACCGACCTGGGCAGCGACCCGAAGAGCGCGGTGGGTCCGGTGCTCGGCGCGATGATCGCGGCGTTCGGGTCGGGTGCCTCGGCGTACAACCCGGGCGACACCACGTACCGGCCGAACGGGTACAACTCCGGTGACGTCGGCGCGGTGCTGATGAACTACACCCCGCTGAAGACGAAGACGGCCCCGCAGACCGGCGCGGCCCTGACCAAGCTCATCGACTCGTACTGGGCGAAGCAGTAATGGCCGTCTCCACCATCGTCGAGGGCCCGTCGGCGACCCGACGGGCCCTCATCCGGCGCCGCCGGTACCGCCGGTCGGAGGTGGCCTGGGCCGCGGCGTTCGTGGCACCGGCGGTGCTGCTGTTCGCGGTGATGGGTGCCTACACCGTCGCGTACGGGTTCTCGCTCAGCTTCGCCAGGTGGAACGGCTTCCTGCCGCACTGGATCTGGGTGGGCATCGGCAACTACGCCGACCTGTTGTGGCGCGACCCCGTGTACGCGCCGGCCGTGCGCCACGCCGCCCTCAACACGCTGTGGGTGATGGTCGCCGTACCGCTGCTCACCGTCGTGGTGAGCTTCCCGCTGGCGCTGCTGCTGAACTCGGTACGCCGGCTGCGTACCCTGCTGCGTTCCGTGTACTTCCTGCCGTACGTGACGAATGGCATCGCGGTGTACTTCGCGTGGCAGTACGTGCTGCAGCCGGACGGTGCCCTCAACCTGCTGCTCGGCTCGCTCGGCCTGGGCAGCCTACGGCAGCCGCAGGGCTTCCTGGGTAACCCGTCCACCGCGCTGCCCACGCTCATCGTCGTCAGCGTGTGGACCGCGGTACCGGTCGCCATGCTGCTGTACCTGGCCGGGGTGCAGACGGTCGACCCGACTCTGGTCGAGGCGGCGCAGATCGACGGGGCGGGTTGGTGGCGCATCACCCGCAGCGTGCTGTGGCCGCTGCTGCGCCCGATCACCGCCATCGTCGTGCTGCTTGGCATCCGGGATTCGCTACAGAGTTTCCAGACCTTCCTTGTCATGACCAACGGCGGCCCCGGCGACCACACGCTCGTGCTCGGGTTGGAGACCTACCGGCTGGCGTTCCCGTCGGATTTGTCGATGACCCTCGGGCTGTCCAGCGCGCTGGGTTGGTTGCTGTTCGTGGCCGCCGTGATCCTGGCCGCGGTCAACGTGCGCGCGATGCGGAGGCTCACGTGAGCGCGGGCGACGCCCGCGCGGCCGGCACACGGTTACGCTCGACGGCCGGCACCGTGCCGGGTACCGGTACCGTCCGACCGGCGGCCACGGGTGAGCGCGCCGCCCGACGCGGCGGCCGGTGGCCGGTGCGTACCGTGGTGGTCCGGGCACTGGTCGGCGTGCTGCTGTTGCTGTACGCGGCGATCAGCCTGTACCCGTTCCTGTGGATGGTGTCCGCCGCGTTCAAGAACCAGTACGAGGTGGTGGCCGGCGGACATCTCATCCCGCACCATCCCACCCTGCACACCCTCGCGCAGACGTGGAACGAGCTGCACTTCTTCGACTACTTCCTGAACAGCCTCAAGGTGACCGGGCTGACCGTGCTGCTCGTGCTGCTGGTGTACGCGGCCGCCGGGTACGCCTTCGCCGCGCTGGAGTTCCCGTTGCGCCTGGCGCTGTACCGGTTGTTCCTCGCGCTGCTGTTCGTGCCCGGCGTGACCATGCTGCTGCCCATCGTGCTGCTGGAGCACAAACTCGGCCTGCTGGGCAACCACTGGGGGCTGATCCTGCCGTTCGTCAACGGGTCCGCGCCGCTGTCCGTGTTCATGCTGACCAACGCGTTCGAGGCGGTACCCCGCGATCTGCGCGAGGCCGCGCTCGTCGACGGTGCGGGCGAGCCGCGCATCTTCGCCACCATCTACCTGCCGCTGTCACGGCCGGTGCTGGTGACCATCGCCATCCTCACCGCGATCCCCACGTGGAACGAGTATCTGCTGACCCGGGTCTCGCTCAACGACCCGCACGCGTTCACCCTGCCGATCGCCCTGCAGAACCTGCAGTCCAGCGCGGTGCTGCACTACAACGTGCTGATGGCCGGCGCGCTGATCGTGGTGGTCCCGGTCATCGTGCTGTTCGTGCTGGCCCAGCGGTACTTCGTCAACGGCCTGCTGGGAGCGGTAAAGGGATGAGCGCGGGTGAACACGAGCGGGGGAGTCGTCCGGCACCGCACGAGCGGCGTGGTGCCGGCGCCGGCGGCGGGTATGGCGCGAGCGGTGCCGTGCTCGTCACCGGCGCAGCGGGGGGCATCGGTCGGGTCGTCGTGGCCGAGTTGGCGCGCGCCGGCCTGACCGTGCTTGCCGCCGACCGGGTCACGTGGGATGCACCGGGCGTCGCCGCGCGGCTCACCGGCGACCTGGGCGACCCCGCGTTCGTCACGGAGTGCTTCGCCGGCCCGGCCGCCACCGCGGTCGGCGGCGTGGCCGCCGTGGTGCACCTGGCCGCGATCCCCGCGCCGGGCATCGTGCCCGAACACGAGACCCTGCTGCTCAACGCCGGGTCGGCGTACCTCGTGCTCAACGAGGCCGGCCGGCAGGGGGTACGGCGGGTGGTGGTGTCGTCCAGCTTCTCGGCCGTGGGCCTGGCGTGGGCGGACCGCGACCAGTCTCCGCACCACGTACCCGTGGACGAGCGGCATCCCCAGCTGACCGTCGACCCGTACGGGTTGTCCAAGGTGGTCACCGAGGAGATCGCGGCGTTCACCACGCGGCGGTTCGGGGTACCCACCGTGTGCCTGCGCCTCCCGTTCGTCGGTACCGGCGAGCGGCTGCGCCACCGGCTTGACGAGGTGCACCGCGACCCCGCCGGCAACCGGCGCGAGCTGTGGGCGTGGGTGGACACTCGGGACGTGGCGCGCGCCGTGCACGCGGCGCTGAACGCCGATCTCACCGGGCACCACGTGCTCAACGTCGCGGCGCCGGACACCACGGCCCTGCAACCGACCCGCGAGCTGCTGGCCCGCCACCACCCGGACACCGTGATGCGCGGCGAGTTCGCCAACCACGAGGGCCTCGTCGACACCCGGCTCGCCGACGAGGTACTCGGCTTCACACCCAGGTACGGCTGGCGACACCATTCCGTGTCAGAACACGATCGAGCGCTGAGCGGCCCGCGGGTCCCCATGTCGGCTTGCCGCCAGGAAGGCCCCGGTCTCCGTTCTGGCCCATCAGCATGAGGAACAGGCTTTTCAGAGCAGCCAACCCGCGGGCGCGCCGAATCGTCGCCTCGTCCGCATCCGCGTACACGTCGAAGAACCGTGAGGCCGCGCCCGAGGGAAGGAGCAGCCACGCGGCCGCGAGGTCCCACGCCGGATCGCCGGCGAACATGTCACCGAAATCGATCACGCCCGAGAGCGTCCCGTCCGAGACGACGACATTCGCGGGATGGAGGTCACCGTGCAGCCAGACCGGCGGACCCTCCCACTCCGGCGCCGCAACGGCATCCTCCCAGACGGCCCGGACATCGCCGGCAATGCCGCCGGGGACAACGGCTCGAAAGAAGTGGTCGAAGCCGTCCGTGCAGTTCTTGGGGTGAGCGCCACGGTCCGAACTGGCCGGCGCCTCGGCGGGCGCCTCCACATGGAGCGCCCTGAGGAAGCCCGCCAGAGTGTCGGCCGCGTGCTCGCCGCGACTGATCGAGGTGTAGTCGAGTGGCTCGCCGGGAACCCACGTCATGATGGTCCAGGGCTTCGGGAATCGCGCGGACGGTTCGCCGATCCGCACCGGGATCGGAACCGGGAGCGGAAGGCGCGGGGCCAGGATGGGCAGCCACCGGCGCTCGTTGCGCTGGAGATCCGGGGCATGTTCCGTGCGCGGCATGCGCACGGCCAACTCGTCCCCAAGGCGCCACATCTGATTGCCCCAGCCGCCGGCAACCTCGCGGATGGCCAGCCCTGCAAGGTCCGGATGCTGCTCCTGCAACAGGTTGTGGACCAGGTCTGCGGTGATCTCGATCTCAGGGTCGATCATGCGGGCCATGGTACGTGAGACAGGCGGAGCGGACTTTCGCTCTCCGGATGAGGAGCTGAGCCCATGACTCAGCCCGCGCCACCTCAAACAGGGCCGCGCCGACCCGGTGAATGGCGTTTGGCAAGGCGTCGGGCGGAAGCTGGCGGAGGAAATCCCAACGCTCAATCATCGACTGATCCCCATAGTTGAATGCGCGTTGTCTTCTGACAGAAAGGCAGCTACGAGGGATGAGTTTCCTCCGTTCCTCCAGGAGCCACTGGCGCCTGGGACTGGCAACGGCCGCGGCGATCGCCGCGGTTTCTTTTGGCACGCCGGCGGTGGCGACTCCCGGCGAGGGGCAGATCCTCCATGCCGGTGGCGCCACCGCCGTCGCTGACTCGTACATCGTGGTACTCAATGACATCGCGGTGACGCCGGCCGATGTGGCCAGCAAGACTCGTGGTCTGGCTTCCCGGTACGGCGGATCGGTGGCGCGGACGTACCAGCACGCGCTGCGCGGCTTCGAGGCGCGGCTGTCGGCGAAGGCGGCCAAGCGCCTGGCCGCCGACCCGTCGGTGCGCTACGTCGAGCAGAACCACACCGTACGGGTCGCCAGTACGCAGAATTCTCCGTCGTCATGGGGCCTGGACCGCATCGACCAGCGCAGCCTGCCACTGAACAACGGGTATACGTACTACCGCACCTCGGGCATACGTGCCTACGTCATCGACACCGGTATACGGCTCAGCCATGTAGATTTCGGCGGCCGCGCCGTATCGGGGTTCGACGCCATCGATGGCGGTACGGCCGAGGATTGCAACGGGCACGGCACCCACGTAGCCGGCACGATCGGCGGCGCCACCTACGGGGTCGCCAAGGGCGTGACGCTGGTCGCCGTCCGGGTGTTGGACTGCGCGGGCGACGGCACCTGGGCGCAGATCATCTCGGGCGTCGACTGGGTCACCGGCGACCACCAGTCGGGCGAACCGGCGGTGGCGAACATGAGCCTGGCCGGAGACTTCGACCAGGCGGTCAACGACGCGGTGGCCGCCTCGATCGCTGACGGCATCACCTACGGCGTCGCGGCCGCCAACTTCTCCGATGATGCCTGCCAGTATTCGCCCGCCAGTACCCCGGATGCGATTACCGTAGGAGCCACCACCAGCACCGACGAGATGGCCGACTACTCCAGCTACGGCACTTGCGTGGACATCTTCGCCCCGGGTACCTCGATCACGTCCGCGTATTACACCGGCGATACCGCGAGCTACACCGCCAGCGGCACGTCCATGGCGACCCCGCACGTCGTGGGCGCGGCCGCGCTCGTACTCGCCGCCCACCCGTCGTACACCCCACAGCAGGTCCGCGACACGCTGGTCAACGACGCCACCACCGGCGTGCTGACCGGACTCGGGGACGGCTCGCCTGACAAGCTGCTCTACGTCGGCGGCATCCTGTCGCCCACGCAGGACTTCTCCGTCGCGGTGAGTCCGACCAACCGCGCGGTCGACCTGGGTGGCTCGCTCACCGCCACCGTCAGCACCACGACCACGGTAGGCGGCCCGCAGCAGGTGCGCCTGACCGCCAGCGGACTGCCCATGGGGGCGACGGCGAGTTTCAGCCCGTCATCGCTCAGCTCTGGCGCCTCGTCAACGCTGACGATCGACACCACCGGCACCACCACCCCGGGCGTCTACCACCTCACCATCACCGGCGCAGGCAGCGTGACCACCCAGATCGCGTCGTACACGTTGACGGTCCTCGGGCCGCCTGGCTGTCGGCAGAGCAACGGCACGGCGGTGGCGGTCCCCGACAACAGCACCGCGGTGGACAGCTCGACCACCATCTCGGGTTGCCCGGGTAACGCCAGTTCGGGCAGCACCGTCGAGGTGCACCTCACACACGCCTTCATCGGCGACTTGATCGTGAACCTGGTCGCCCCGGATGGAACGACCTACACGCTGCAGAACCAGTCCGGCGGCGCGAACAACCACCTTGACGAGACGTTCATCGTCAACCTTTCCAGCGAGGTGGCCAACGGCACCTGGAAGCTGCGGGCGCAGGACGTCAGTCCGGACGCTGTCGGCTCGATCGACAGCTGGACTCTCAATCTCAAGGGCACGATGTCGGACTGCGTGAGCACCAGCGGTACAGACGTGGCGATCCCCGACCCCGGTACGGTGGAAAGCTCCATCACCATTTCGGGGTGCCCAGGTAACGCCAGTGCGGCCAGCGCGGTGGAGGTGCACATCGTGCACCCCTACATCAAGGAGCTGATCGTGACCCTGGTCGCGCCGGACGGGAGCACCCACACCCTGCACAATCTCACCGGCCGTGGCGGTGGCAACGTCTGGAACAACCTCGACACCGCGTACACCGTCGATCTGTCCGGCGTGGCCCGTAACGGTACCTGGAAGCTTCGGGTGCAGGACACAGGTGCCGGCGATTCCGGTTACATCAATAGTTGGACGTTGAGCCTCGGCGACCCGCCGATGCCATGGTGGACGGTCGTGGACAACTCGTCGCCCGGATTCCAGGCCAGCACCAACTGGGGCACATCGTCCGGCTTGCCGCAGCCGTACGGCTCCGGCTACCGGCTCGCTGCCCCGCAGGCGATCTCTGACCCCGCGTGGTACTCGGCGGATCTTCCGGGGACCGGGACGTATCAGGTGGAGGTGTGGTACCCGGCGCTCGGCGCCTACGGCGTCAACTCAGCTACGCCATACCTGGTCGTGACCCCGTCGGGTTCCCAGACCATCAATGTCAACCAGCGGTCGGACGGCGGGCTGTGGGTGAAGCTGGGCACGTTCTCGATGACCGGCGGGGCGCATAACGTGGTCGCTGTGTCGCGCTGGGCCAGCGGCACTGGCAACGTCATCGCCGATGCCGTCCGCATCACCAGGATCTCCTGAACGACCGTACCGGCTCGCGGCCGCGTCCACACAGGACATCACCCGGATGAATGTGTGGACGTCCACCGTGCACCGTTCCGCACCGATGGGCGGGCGCCGGGGGAGTATTCCCCGGCGTCCGCCGCCGTCGTTCCTTTTGCGTTCCGAGCGTGACGGGTCGTGTCCTGAGGCGGCCGAGCGCGGTGTCGGCGCCAGGGCACCCGCTTTGTCGCGAACACCAGTGGATAGACGATCGCGGAAAGCGCGCCGCCGACCAACTGGGCGATCGGGTCGATGGGAACCTGAGCCCACTTGACCCCGCCATCGGCCCGAAGATCGCTTCCAGGAGGACGCTTCTCAGTAGCCCTGCTTCGGCTGCCCGACCGCTGCGAGTCGTTTCGCCAGTGTGGGGACCACGATGGCGGCGGCCAGCAGGTGGATGAGGATGAGGGTCATAGCCGTCGCAGCGTCGAATCCGACTACGAGGTCGGGGACGAACGACAGCACCACGAGCGTGCCGGTGGTACGCACGAAGGTCGAGCGGGGCCGCTTGGCCCGCCGGGCGAGCACCGCGGCGAGGCCGACGCCGGTCAGGGAGAACAGCAGCGTGAGCTGGGTGAATCCCAGGATCGGAATCGTCGATCCGGTACGGTCGGCGAAGCTGACGCCCATGGCCGAGGCAATGGCGGCTGCCGCGGTCGTGGCCGCCGCCGCGCCGACGCTGGCCAGGACACCGTGTAGTACGACGGTGCGACGGATGTTGTTCGAGGCAGCGGAAGCGCCGGTGGTTGTGGCTGCTGCCTGTGTGGTCGATGCGTTCGCTGTGGTGCTGGACATGCTGACCTCCGCTTGTGGTTGGGACCGCCCATCGTGGTCCCGCTACCACTACGTCGAAGGCAGGTGCTCGGAATCGACATCGGGTGCCGCTTTTTTCGTACGCTGATGTCGCCGAAGATCGACCGCCGGCCGGTCCGCAGAATCGTGTACTGGTCGGCCGGAGTGCCCACCCATCAGCCCGACGAGGACGCGCCGGCGTCGGATCCGGCCAACGGGACCACGTTCGGTTGTCATCGGGGGCGCCGCGCGGGCGGCTGCTACCTTGATCGCGTCGCCTCCGCATGACCCGGCGAGCCGCGAATTCCGGCAACGCCGCACCACCCTCGCCCGCTGGAAAGGAACGCCGTGACCGAACCGGCCACCCCCGAACTGGCCGACTCTCCCGCCACACCACCGACCGCGGCTGCGCCCGCGTGGCAGCATGCGCTGGTGCAGCCGCTGGTCACCAGCGATCCGACACCGGAGGATCCGGTACCGCCCGCCACCGTCGAGCCGCCGGGGGGCTCCGGCTACTGGCCAGACCCGAACCGTTATCCGCCGGAGGAGGTCGAGCGGTACCTGTCCGAGGGCCGGCGGCGTCTGGGCCCCACCATGCGCACCCTCAACCTCATCGCGATCGGGCTCGGGCTCGTGCTGCTGACCGTGCTGCTGGTGGCGTACAACTACCACAAAAACGCTGGCGGCCCGGCGGTCGGCGACTGCCTGACCGGGGACCAACGCACCTCGACCGTCGTGTCCTGCGGCTCCAGCAGCGCTCAGTACCGGGTGGTCGGGGAGGTCGACGCCGACGAAGAGCAGAGCAGCAGCGACACGGACGTGTGCGCGGCCTATCCCGACACCATCGATTCGATGTGGGTCGGCGGCTCCGGCGGCAACGGTCACGTGCTCTGCCTCGGCGCCCCGAACTGAACGCCGCCGGCCACGTAGTGATCGTGCAAGCCGCGAACGTACTGGCCACCCTGCGTATCGACAGCCTCGCAGGCCAACCGACCTTGACGAAGCGGGACGATCCCTAACTCCACGACCTTGCCCGAGCGTGCGGGGGGTGGGAGACCGAGGCCGATTGCCGCCTGTACGGGCGGTCGCTACGGCCGGGTGAAAGTCATGTGCGTGACGCCGCTGGGGGTTGTCACGGACTCGGCCTGGAAGCGCTTCTCGAGTCCTTCAATCCCGTCCCACAGGCGCTCGCCGCGGCCCAGGACGATCGGGACGACGGCGATGTGCAGATGATCGATGAGGTCTTCGACGAGGAACTCGCGGACCGTGGTCGGCCCGCCACCGATCCTCACGTCCAGGTCGCCTGCTGCCTCGCGCGCCTGACGGAGTGCCTCCTGCGGCGTGGCGTCGATGAAGTGGAATGTGGTGCCGCCCTCCATCTCCACCGAGGGGCGGGGGTGGTGGGTCAGGACGAACACCGGTGTGTGGAAGGGCGGGTTGGGCCCCCACCAGCCGTTCCAGTCGTCGTTCTCCCATGGCCCCCGCTGGGGGCCGAACTTGTTGCGGCCCATGATCTCCGCTCCGATGCCGACATCGCAGGTGCCGGCGATGGCGTCATCGACACCAGTGCTCCCGCCCGGCTTGCCCAGCATCTGCTGGAAGGTCCTGGTCTGGAAGAACCAGTCATGGAGCCGCGTGCCGGCGTGGCCGTACGGGGCGTCGAGACTCTGCCCTTCACCAGTGGCGAATCCGTCGATAGAGGTGGAGAAGTTGTGGACCCTCACGCGGGACATTGCACGGACTCCTGACCTCGAAGCAATGTGATTGTGAACTGCAATCACTAGCCGTGGGTGAGCCTAGACTCGGTGATAGCAGAATGCAATCACTGGAGGTGGGCATGCGAGACAAACCGCGGTCCGGATGTGCGGTCAACGCGGCGGTGGAGGCACTCGGGGACCAGTGGAGCCTCATCGTCCTGCGCGACGTGATGTTCGGCTGGCGCCGACACTTCCGCGAGCTGCTCAGCCACTCCGAGGAGGGGATCGCGTCGAACATCCTCAGCAGCCGTCTCAAGGCCCTCGTCGCCGGCGGTCTCCTCACGCAGGAGCAGGCTGGACGAGGACGTCGAGCGACCTACAGCCTCACAGAAGCGGGCATCCAGACAGTCCCCATCATGGCCGCGCTCGGCTCCTGGGGAATGCGGCACCGCCCGACCACACCCGAACTCAGCGCCCGCGCTCGCCTCCTGGAGGACGGCGGCCCGCAGCTCTGGGAGGACCTCATGGACGAACTCCGCGAGGTGCACCTGGGTATTCCCCACCCGAACCCCAACCACCCCCGGGCCTCCGAACTCCTTCAGGGAGCCTAGATCGGTGCCGTCCTGTTCATCACCGAAAAGGCGGTCGCGAAGCACACCAACAACATCTTCGCCAAGCTCGGCCCGCAGTCGTCCGAGGACCCACAACCGGCGGGTGCTGGCCGTCCTGGCGTACCTCGACGGATAGGGGTACCAGTACCACCATCGGACGGGATGAAGCATCCTCGTGACCAGGCCGGCGCTCGACGAGGCTGGCGTCATGACAAACACGCTGTCCGTCACACCACCGGCCACGACCGGACCCGTGCGACGCGCCGAGCGGGCATTGGCACCCGACCTGGCCCGCGGCGCGATGCTTCTGTTCATCGCGTTGGCCAATGCGGCGAACTTCGCGTTCGCCGGCCAGCCCGGCCTCGACGGCACGCCGCACGGCTTCCAGCGCGTCGTGAACTTCCTGATGGTCACGCTTGACAACAGTCGCGCATATCCGGTGTTTGCCGTCATGTTCGGTTACGGCCTCGTCCAACTGGCCCGCCGGAACCGCGCCGGGGGCGCAGACGAGCGGCGCATCCTGTTGCGCCGCAACACCGCGCTCGTCGCGTTCGGGATCGTTCACGGCACGCTGCTGTACTGGGGTGACTTCCTCGGCGCGTACGGGATCGTGGGCATCCTCGCGACGCTGCTCCTGCTGCGTCGCGGCGACCGGTTCCACCGGGTGATCCTGTGGCTCTGGGGGGTCCAGACGGCCTCCCTCCTGTTCCTGGCCGGTAAGGCGATCGTCGGCGCGCACCACGGAAGCGCCATCATCGACAACCTCGTCAACCCCTCGCTGGCCGCGTCGTCGTACCGGCGCTCCGTGCTCGACCGGCTCACCGAATGGCCGATGCATACGGCTACCGTGGTCCCGTTCATCTTCATCGTGTGGCTCGGCATCTGGGCCGCGCGCCGCCGCGTCCTGGAGGAGCCGGCCGCGCACCGTACGCTAATGCGCCGTACCGCCATCGCCTGCCTCGGAGTGTCGATCGTCGGCGCCCTGCCCTACGCCCTGGTGGCCGCCGGTGTCCTGCACGTCGACGCCGATACTGTCGACGCCATGTCCCTCGTTCACGACGTCAGCGGCGAGTACGGCGGACCCGGCTATGTCGCCCTGTTCGGCCTGCTGGCGCTGAAGCTGAGCGCCGCCCCGCGTGGTCGCGCCCTGCTCGGACCGGTGATCGCAATCGGCCAGCGGTCCCTGAGCGGCTATCTCCTCCAGTCCGTGTCGTGGCTGGTGCTGTTCTCTCCGTGGGCGCTGCACCTCGGCGGCACCTACGCCGCCGCCCTCGCCGGAATGGCCGTTTGGGCGGTGTCACTGGTCGCCGCGCAGGCGATGAGCGCAGCGGCGGACCGCGGACCGGCCGAGACGCTGTTGCGGCGGATCACCTACCGGCCGGCCCGGCGGCCGGTGCGGTGATGACAGGCCACGGGCGGCAGGTAGCTGTCCGCGCCGGTGTGGCCGTGGCGCTCTGCGTCGCGGCCACACCGGCCCGGGCCGGCGTCGACGAGTTCTGGCCCCGCTGGGTGTATTTCGCGCTCGGCGTCGCGCTGACCGGCGAGTTCGTACTGCGCCGAGTGGCACTGCGGGGAGACGCCCTGTCGGGCCTGGCGGGCATGATCTGACGTGTGGACGATGCTTTGGTGGTTCTGCGTCAGGAGTTCGAGGCGGGCGGGGGCAGCTTCCTGGTTGGACTGCGCCCGGAGCTTGTGTGGGACCGAGGAGCCTTCACTCGGTTGGAGCGCGCGATGCGGGCGGTGTGCGAGCGCACGCAGGACGACGACACGCTGGACCGGTGGATGGCCGAGGGGTTCTACTACGTTCCCCGGTTCGTGCGGGACTGGACCACGCACCCCAACTTTGCGCGGCGTCAGCCGCGGCAGTATCACGACGATTGCCTACAGCGCCTGGACGATCTGGCGGACTGGTTCTTCCACGGCTGGCACGTGTACCAGCAGCCGCACGTTTGGCCGGATCTCTAGCACTCAGGCGACGGGCGTCGGTTGGCCTTGGCGAGGACCTGGTCAGCGGTCTTGGTCCAGGCGAAGGGTTGGCAGCGGTCGTTGTAGGCGTCGATGAAGACGCGGATCGCGCCGATCAGGTCGGGCAGGCTGGTGAAGGTGCCTCGGCGGATGCCTGGCCGGTCAGCGTCGCGGGCTGTCCGACCAGCCGGGACTCACCAGCCCCGACTCGTACGCGGCGACGACCAGCTGCGCCCGGTCCCGCGCGTACAGCTTGGTCATGATGCGGGAGACGTGAGTCTTCGCGGTCAGAGGGCTGATGAACAGCCGCTCGGCCAGCTCGGTGTTCGACAGACCCGTGGCGACCAGTGTCAGCACCTCGCGTTCGCGGTCGGTGAGTTGGTCCAGCTGGCGCAGTGTCGGGGGTGCGAGCCTGGCCCGCGTCGCGTACTCGGACATCAACCGCCTCGTCACCGCCGGCGACAGGAGGGCATCGCCATCGGCCGCCGCGCGCACGCCCCGGATCAGGTCCTCGGGTTCGCTGTTCTTGACCAGATACCCGGCGGCTCCGGCCTGGACGGCCTCGAAGATGTACTCGTCGATCGTGAACGTCGTCAGCATGACCACGTGCACGCCGCGCAGTCCGGGGTCGGCGACGATCCTGGTGAGCGCGGCGAGGCCGTCGAGGCCCGGCATGCGGATGTCCATGAGTACGACGTCGGGCCGCAGCCGCGCGATGAGCTCCAGCGCCTCCTCGCCGTTGTCGGCCTGGCCGACCACCTCGATGTCGTCCTCCAGGTCGAGCAGCGTCGCGATGCCGATCCGTACGAGTGCCTGGTCGTCGACGAGCACCACGGAAGTCACTTCGGGGCCTCCCTCATGAGTTGGGTCCGATCGGCAGCGTCGCCTCCACTGTGAAGCCGCCCCGCGGGTTCGGCCCGGCGTCGAACCGCCCGCCCAGCGCGCTCACCCGTTCCCGCATGCCCACCAGCCCGATGCCGCTGGACCGGGGCGTCGCCGGGGCGTCGGCCGCGAACGCCGCCACGTCGGCGGCTTGCCGCGGCCCGGCGCCGCCGTCGTTTGTCACGAGTACCGACAGGCTGCTGTCCGTGTACGTGATCCGCACCGACAGGCTCGCGCCCGCCCCGGTGTACCGGATCGCGTTGGTCACCGCCTCCTGGACGATCCGGTACGCGGCACGGTCGACGGCGAAGGGAACCAGCCGCCGCGGCCCGACCGAGTCCAGCATCGCGCGCAGCCCGGCCGCATGCGCGCCGTCCAGCAGCCGGGCGAGGTCGACCGGGGACGACAGCAGCGGCGCCGGGTGCCGCGCCTTGTCGTCGCCCGGATACCCCGTCCCTTCGTCGGTGGAGCGCAGCGTGTCCAGCGCGAACTGCAGGTCGGCGAGCGCGGCGTTGCCCGCCTCCTTGATGGCGCGCAGCGCGTCCGCCGTGCGGCCGGGATCCCGCGCGACGAGCCCGAGGCCGGCGTTGGCCTGAACGGTGATCAGTGCGAGCTGATGGCCGAGCGTGTCGTGCAGTTCCCGCGCCACCCGCAGCCGTTGCTCGCTGGCCCGGCTGCGCGCCGCGTCCGCCTCGGCCCGCGCCGCCTGGGCGCGCCGGTCCGCTTCGGCGCGCCGGGCCCGGGTACGGATCCGGAGTATCTCGGCAGCGCCGGCGAGCACGAGCAGCCAGGCGGCGACACCGAACTGGGTACCGGTGGACGAGTCGCCGACGAGCGGCCGGACCGCCAGCAGGTACCCGGAAGCGAGTACGGCGTACGCGACCCAGCGACGGCCCCACAGGATGGCGGCGAAGGTACCGGCGATCGCCGGCAGGTACGCCGGGCCGGGCGGGTACCCGGCCAGGTTGTAGCCGGTCACCGCGAAGAACGTGATCAGCAGGGTGACCGTCGGGGCGCGGCGCCACCAGGCCAGCGCGCCCCCGGCGAGCAGCAACAGGGCGACGCCGCCGGCGTCCAGCGACCGCGCCACCAGGTCGGCTCGGCCCTCGTGCCACCCGTTGGCGCCGATGCTGGCCGCGACCGTCACCCCGGTGACGGTCGCGGCCAGCACCCCGTCACGGACGGCCGGTCGAGCTACGTTCACGCGGCTCCTCCCACGGCTGCACGCTTCCAGCGGCGATCACTCCGACGCGATCGCGACCAGTGGATCGAGCCGGGCCGCCCGGCGCGCCGGGCGGGACCCCGCGACCAGTCCGGCCAGCACGCCGATCAGCACGATCAACGCGATCCG
>DASXOA010000061.1:0-9187 GCA_036494675.1 Rugosimonospora sp. | reverse complement strand
TGGCCCAGGGACGCTGGGACAATTCAAACGACCGTGGAGCGCACGTAAGACCGGCACTCGTGCCGGCAGCCCGCAGGGAAGCGGTAATCCACCCGGGCGCCGCGTGTTCCGCGCGCAGCGCGGAGGGAATCTCCGTCCTTTCTTTAGGGCGGAGAGAACGTCAATTCGGGTCGGTCCACGCGCGCGCGCAGCACCTGTTGGAGGATCCTGACGTGGTGATTCAGGGCAACCGGGTGCTTCACCTGCGCTATCAGGTGCGCCGTTGACCGATCTGAGCGGGTACCACGACCAGGCCGAGCTCATCCAGGCGGCAGAACGTGGTCAGGTCAGGGCAGCCGAAGGTCAGGTTTGTGCGACAGCGCCGCGCGGACCTTGTCAGTCTTGCCGATCGACCGGTCGACGTTACACAGAGCCGAACCGGATCGCCATGGCTGTGGGCACCCCACCCGCGGGTCAATCCAGCAGCGCCTCGATGGCCCGGTTGGCGGCCAGAGCCGCGAGCCGCCCGGCGACGGTGTCCACGAACAGCAGGTTCACGCCACCGTCGGGGGCGACCAAGGCGCCAATGAACCCGCTGATCTTCGGGAACAAGGGCTTGCGAGGATCGGGCGCCGCCAACCGGATGGGGAAGGCGTCGGATATCGCGTGCGAGATCCCGTTCGCGACCGCTCCGGGGCCGATCCCGCCGGCGTCGACCGTGTTCCCCAGATGGCTGGCGATCAGGTCGTGCCCGGGATCGGTCTGCGCCGCGTCCGGGGGCGGCGTGTGGAAGTCGGCCTCCTGCACGAGCACCTGGAAGTGAGCCGACCAGTTCTGGTCGGGCAGCAGGAGGCCGGCGTCGTGGAAGCCATTGATGGTGAACGTGATGACCCGGTTACGGGCGCGGACGAAGTCGCCGTACGAGTTGCTCACCGCGTCGATCGAATGCTGCGGGTACAGGCCGATATTGTCCGGGCTCTGGTGCACGATGCGGTCGAAGGTCCGCCACACGTACGTCAGCAACGAATCCCGGCTCAGATAAGCGGATGGCGCGTCGGTCACCCGCTGACCGTCATAGCACAACGCACCGGCCTGGAACAGCACGACGGACTGCTCCGGTACCGGCTGGAAGGTGTCCCGCAACGGGTACCCCAGCGAGCCCTGCTCCCAACCGCGGCGGCTCCACTCGCCGCGCAGCGCCCCGTTGATCCAGAACGGACCGGTGTCCGGGTGCCAAAAGATGGACCCGTCCTTGTCGAAATGGTTGTACCGGCCGGTTCCGTCCGCACACGGCGACTCGTCGGTGACCGGGACGCCGAGCAGTTCCAGCCCGTTGATCGAGTCGTACTTCGACCGGATGCCGCCGTTAATCTCGTGCGCGCCGGTGCGCGGACCGAAGTAGATGGTGCAGTTGTCGTACCGCTGGAAGAAGACCTTCTCGTCGGCGAAGATGCCGGGCGCGGACTGGATGGCGCCGTTGGACGCGCCGGTGAAAGCCGGCGAGAGCTGCGCGGCCTTCTGGTTGATGGCGTCCCGCGCGGCCACGAAGTGGGCGTCGAGCAGCGAATCGAGCGGTGGCCCGAAGCCGGGCGGCAGGTGCGCGGCGAGAGTTTCCGGGCCGTCGTGGGGACCGGGCATGTCGGCTCCAATCTCTGGGTACCGTTGTCTTGCGGCCAGCGTCCCGCCGCCGGCGCGGCCCGGCATCAGGGCCAGCCCTGAAATGACGCAGCGGGCCGGGCGCCGGCGTGTCGGGTTCATGACCCGCGGTTGACCCCGGCGGGCACCGGCCGCATTCTGGCCGCGTGACTCCGTGGGGGGCAGCGGGAGCCGCCTTAGCTGGGCCCGGGCGCGGTCGGCTTGCCGCCTCCAACCCACTGACCAGGAGCCCCATCACCGTCTACGCCGGGGCGGTGCTCGGCCTGTCGATCGCCGCGAGCGTCCTGCCGCTCAAGGCGCAGGACGCCACCCACTCCGTCGCCGAGACGGTGTTCGGTGGAGTCTGCGGCGTGCTGTTCATCGGCGCCGGCCTGGTCGCGTTCCACCGGCGCCGCGACAACCCGATCGGGTTGCTGATGGTGCTCGTCGGGGTGGGTTGGTTCGCCGAGGATCTGCAGTTTTCTCCCGGCCGGCCGGCGTACACGGCCGGCCTGATGCTCGGCACGGCCTCAAGCGGGTTCCTCGCCCATCTGGTTCTCGCGTTCCCGACCGGGCGGCTCGGCTCGGTGGCCGAACGGTGGCTGGTCGGCATCGCCTATGCCACCACTCTCGGGCTCTCGCCGCTGGGCGTCGTGTTCGTGGACCCGCGCACCCGGGGCCGGGAGCGCGCGGCCAACCTGCTGCTCGGGTACCCCTCAGACGGAGCCGTCAGCGTGATCGGTGGGGTGGTGTACGGCCTGGGTGCGGCGATCGCCGCGGGCATCGCCGTGGTGATGGTGCGGCGATGGTTCACGGCCACCGGGCCGCGGCGGCGGGTGCTCGCCCCGGTCTTCCTCACCGGGCTGGTCGGCGCGGTGGCGTCGGCGGCCAGCGGCGTGGCCGGCGACGGAACGCTGACGCGGCTGATCTTCCTTGACGTGTACGGGGTGGCCTTCTGCCTGCTGCCGCTGGGATTCCTGGCCGGCGTGCTACGGGTCAGGCTCGGCCGGACCGCGGTCGCCGCATTGCTCATCGACCTCCAGCGGCCGTTCACTCCGGCGCAGCTGCGCGACCGGCTCGCCGTCGCGTTGGGCGACCGATCGCTGAGCATCGGCTACTGGCGGCCGGGCAGCGGAGAGCTTGTCGACGCCGAGGGGGTCCCGCTGCCCGACCCGCCGGCGAATCGGGTGGTGACGTTCGTCGAGCGGGACGGCCGCCGGGTCGCCGGGCTGGTCCACGACGCCGCGCTGCTGGAGGACCCGCACGTCCTGAGGGCCGCCGCGGCAGCCGCCGGCCTGCTGCTGGACAACCAGCGGTTGACCGCAGAGGTGCGCGCGCAGCTGGCCGAGGTGCGGAACTCCCGCGCCCGGATCGTCGCCGCGAGTTCCGAAGAACGCCGGCGGATGGAACGGGACCTGCACGACGGCGTACAGCAGAGCGTTGTGGCCGCCGCGATCGGCGTGCGGATGATCGACGAAAGCCTCCCGCAGGACGCCGATGCGCGGCTGCGGGCGCTTACCCGTGCCTGCGCCGACAGTCTCGAGGCGGCGCTGGCCGAGCTTCGGGAATTGGTCCGGGGCATGCACCCGGCGATCCTGTCCGAGCTGGGCCTCGTGCCCGCGCTGGAGTCGCTGGTCGAACGGGCACCGGTACCGGTCGCGCTGAGCGCACCGCCGCTCCCTCCGCTCCCGACGCCGGTGGAGGAGACAGCGTACCGGGTGGTCGCGGAGGCGTTGACCAATGTGATGAGGCACGCGCGGGCCGACCGGGTCCGGGTCGCGGTGGACTACGACGGCACGGTTCTGCGGGTGGACGTGGTCGACGACGGGATCGGCGGGGCGGACCTGGCGGGCGGGTCGGGTCTGCTCGGGCTGGCCGACCGGGTACGCGCTCTCGACGGCGACCTCGTCGTGCGCAGCGCGCCGGGGCACGGTACGACTGTGTCAGCGGTTCTTCCGAAGGGCGCATGATGGTGGTACGGGTGGTGCTCGCCGACGATGCGGTTCTCGTGCGTACCGCAATCGGCGCGCTGCTGGGCCAGCACGGTTTCGAGATCGCGGCCGAGGTCGGCGATCCGGACGCGTTGTGGGACGCGGTCGTCACGCGCCGGCCGGACGTTGCCGTGGTGGACGTCCGGATGCCGCCGACCCACCGCCTGGAAGGGCTCGAGGCCGCCGTGCGGATCCGGGCCGCCCATCCCGGAGTCGGTGTTCTGGTGCTCTCTCAGTACGTCGAGTCACGCTATCTGGCCGCTCTGCTGGGAGGCAGCGCCCGCGGCGTGGGGTACCTGCTCAAGGAGCGGGTCGCCAGCGTGACCGAGTTCCTGGACGCGCTGCAGCGCATCGCCAGCGGCGGCTGCGCGGTCGACCCCTCCGTTGTCGCGGTGATGCTCGCCGACCGGCGGCGCGAGGAACCTCTGGCACGGTTGACCGCGCGCGAACGGGAGGTGCTTGCCCTGATGGCCACCGGCCGGTCCAACGGGGCGATCGCGCAGCAGCTGTGCCTGACGTCGAAGACCGTGGAGTCGCACGTACGCAGCATCTTCCTGCGCCTGGATCTGCCGCCCGAGCCGGACTACCACCGGCGCGTCCTGGCCGTCATCGCCTACCTACGCGCCGCATAGCTCCCGTATTGCCTCGGCGGTCAGCGCGGTCTTCGCGACGAAGCCGGCCGCGCCGCAGCCACGCACCCGCGAGCCGTAATCCGCGCCGGTACCGATCGAGCAGAGCACCACCCGGGCCGCCGAGCCGGCGTCACGCAACATCTGGCAGACGGTGAACCCATCAACGTCGGGCAGCCGTACGTCGAGCAGCACCACATCGGGGGCCAGTTCCGCCACCACCGTCAGCGCCTGCCCGCCGGTGGCGGCCTCGCCGACGACCTGGAACCCGCCATCGAGCAACAGCGCCCGCGCCATCGCGCGGAAGCCTGCGTGGTCATCGACAATCACCACCGTCGCCATCGCGGCCTCCCGGATGAGCTTCGCGCACCGCCGCCTTCCCGAACATCAGGGCCAGCACTGATGTGTGCCGCAGGGCCCGCCTGCACCATCGGGACTACACCGAGTGGGACAGGATCGAGGGACAGTGGCAGAGACCGTGCGGCCCGACGGATCGGGCGGGTACATCAAAAAGTCCACCACCGAGTCCGACGGGAAGGCCTACACCCACCTTGAACACGTGGACGATCAGGGCCGGGTCACGGCAACGGGCGACGAGGTACGCGGCACAGACCAGGCGGGCAACGAGCACGTCGACCGCACCACGGACATCAGGGATCCGGACACCGGGGAGACCCACCACGAGGAGCGCCACACCACCGAGTACCGGCAGGACACACCCGACGGCGAACACCAGAAGGGCGAAACGGTACACGACTGGTCCACGACGGAGTCGGATGCGAGCGGTACCCGGGAGACCCGCGGGTCGAGCGTCGAAAAGCCCGACGGGACCAGAAGTACGACCGAGGTCACCAAGGACGTCACGACCGGCGAGACGACGATCAAGACGACAACCGTCGACGGCCACGGTGACGGCACTGAGCGGACCGAGGTTGTCGACGGAAACGGCGAGGTGCTGACCGACGAGACGGTCCCGATCCACGGGACGCCGGAACCGGACGGGCCGGTCGGCCCGTTCCCAGATCCCGACCCCGACGTCGTGGAACCGGACCCGAATCCGGATCCCGAACCTGAGCCGGATCCCGAACCTGAGCCGGATCCCGAACCTGAGCCGGACCCCGAACCTGAGCCGGACCCCGAACCTGAGCCGGACCCCGAACCTGAGCCGGACCCCGACCCGGACCCGGAACCCGAACCGGAACCCGAACCCGACCCGCAGCCGGAACCCGAACCGGGTCCGGACCCGGACGAGGTCGTCGACCTCGGGCAGGCCCGGACGCCCGGTCGGCTGACCATACCTGTGTTACGGGACGTGATACGCGCCGAACTGGAGGGACCGTGACAAGCATCCTGCGATACAAGTCCGACGAGGCCGTGGTCTACGACGACGTACTTCCCGCCGACCAGTTCGCAGCCCTCTTCCGGTACCTCAACGGAGCGCAGTACGCCTCCGTACACCTGCAGAGGTGGCACAAGGTCTGGCGGCTGACCGACGGGAACCCGTTGACCGCCAAGGCCGGCTGGTACCACCCCCGACCCGTCGACCGACCGCGCAAGCCACGGTACCCGACCCGTACGCCCGTCGATCGGCTCGTCGACTGGATCGTGGCACGAGTACCGGACGTCGCGCCCGTGGTCGGGAACATCGACGCGTGGGAAGCACTGTCGTTCGCGCCCTGGATATACCCGGCCGGCTCCGGACTGTCGCTGCACCAGGACGGCGCCCGCTACACCGGTGCGTTCACCTACTTCGCGCACCCGCAATGGAAGCTCCACTGGGGCGGACACCTCATGGTGCTGGATCCCCAGACCCCGCAGCGCGACCTCGCCGGCGGTGAGCTGATACCCGCGTTCCTCAGCGACGACGATGAGACCGCCCGCGTGTTCGACCCCGGACTGGCCCAGGTCATCCTGCCCAGACCGAACCGCATCGTGTTCATCTCGCCCACCGCCCAGCACGTGCTGACCAAGGTCGATACCTCCGCCGGGCAAGCGGCCCGCATCTCCATCGCCGGTTTCTTCCACAAGACCGCCACCCCACCACAGGCTCCGTAACACGGGCCGGACAGCCCGACCAGGCGTGGCAATCGGCAATCGCGGCGGGGTACTACCGCGGCGGTGGCACGACCGGTCGGTCATGACGCCTCGTCCGGTCGGACCTTGCCGGCCTCCGGCCGCCTAACAGATCGTTGAATGCCACTACAACGAGGGGTAGGGTGCGACCGTGGTGGACGTGGGTGCGCTGCTGGATGCGGCCTGGCCGCAGCTGTTGACGGTGGTCCGGGAATACGGGTCGGCGCTGCTGCAGCGGGTGACGGAGCACGGCGCCGACGCGTCAGCACAGGCAGCGGCGTCGCTGGGCGAGCGGCTGTGGCGGCGTCTACTCAGCTCAGGGGCCGCGACTACGGTGCGGGGCGCCGCGATGGAGGCGGCCGAGCACCCGGATGACGAGGACTACCTGGCCGGGCTGCGGCTGGAGATGAAGAAGCTGCTCGCCAGGGATGCCGTGCTCGCGGCCGACCTAGCCGACTTGATGAGGTCGAGCGGCGTGAGCATCGTCGCGGCCGGAGAACGGTCGGTCGCGGTGCACACCAACACCGGCATCATCTCCACCGGCGATAACCCGACCCTGCAGCGATGACCGGTGCGCACGCCGAGGGGGAGCGGTCGGCGGCAGCCTCGTGGAACTCCGGCATCATGTCGACCGGACCACACGCGAACAACCTGATCGTCCAACTCTCCGACGCGATACAACCCGCCTCTGTGGAGGCGCCGCCGGGCACCCATAACTTGCCGCCGGGGGCGGGCGAGTTGTTCGTCGGCCGGGAGGAGGCGCTCGCCGAGCTCGCCCGACGGCTCGCGGCCGAGGCCAGCGTCGTGGTACACGGCCTCGGCGGCGTGGGCAAGACGGAACTGGCGCTGCGGTTCGCCCGGGACAACCTTGCCGAGTACTGCCTGGTCTGGTGGGTCAGCGCCGAGACCGGCAGCCTGCTGACCGATGGCCTGGCCGCGCTCGCCTGCAGGCTCACCGGCCTATCCGCACTTGTGGATGGTCATCACTGGGCGGTGGGTTGGTTGCAGACCCACCCGGGGTGGCTGCTGGTACTGGACAATTGTGAAGACTCCGCCGTTGTCAGTGACCTGCTGGGTGGGCTGCAGGGCCACGGCCGGGTGGTGGTGACCAGCCGCCGCGACCTCGCTGAGCCGGTCTGGCGGCGGATCGGCCTGGCACCGCTAAGGTTGCACGTACTGGAGCGGGCCGCGAGCGTGCGGCTACTCAGGGCGCTGACCGGGCAGCCGGGACCAGACGAGGACGCGGACCAGTTGGCCGCGGCACTCGGGGACCTTCCGTTGGCCCTGGAACAGGCTGGTGCGTTCATCGCCCAGGAAGGGTGGACGATCGCCCGGTACCGCCAGGAACTCGCCTCCCGACCCGGCTCCGCCTACCGGCTGGCGGCGGAGGGCTTCAATGCACAGCGGACAGTCGACCGGGTATGGGAAATGACCATGGCCAGCGCCGCCGCACGGGCACCGCGGGCCAGCTGGGTGATGTCGGTGCTGGCCTGGCTCGCGCCGGAGCCGCTACCAGCCAGCGTACTGACCCGCACCGACGCGGGGGACGGAGATGAGCAGGCGAACAGCGACCGCGCGCACCCCGTCGACGACAGCCACGACAGTGACGATGATCGGGACGCCGTGCAGCAGGCGGTGAGGGTGCTCGCCTCGTACAGCATGATCGGCCGCGCCGCCGACACGGTCAAAGTTCACCGGCTGGTCCAAGCCGTCACCCGAGGCCGCGACAAGCACGCGTCCGCCCACCGACAGGCGGCGGCACGGCGGCTAGCTGCCGCGCTGGCGGCGAATCCTTGGAGGCACCCCGAGAGCTGGCCGATGTGGCGGCGGTTGCTGCCGCACATCGAGGAACTGGTCCGCAGCGTGCCCGTCGGTGAGAGCGACGGACTGCTGATGCCCCTGCTGGATAAAGCGGCGGACTACATGCGCGACCAGGGCCTGGCCGGCCGCGCTATCCCGCTGGCGCAGCAACTGGTGGCGCGGCGCAGCGCCGCACTGGGACCCTCCCACCCCGATACCTTGCAGTCGCAGGCCGACCTGGCCGACACCCACCGGCACGCTGGGCAGGTAGACACGGCGATCACCCTCTACACCAGAGTCGTCGATGAGCGGAGTCGGGCGCTGGGCGGCGACCACCGCGACACCCTGCAGTCGCGTGACGACCTCGCCTCTTGCTACCTCATGGCGGGTCAGGTAGTCGAGGCCACCACGCACCACGAGCGGGTCTTCGCCGACCGGGTGCGGGTACTGGGCGAGGTCCACCGCGACACCCTGACCTCGTTGGCTGGGCTGGCCATCACGTATCAACACGCGGGACGCCTGGACGATGCCCTTCTGCTGTTGCGGCCGGGCTACGCCGACGCCGTGCGGGTCTACGGCCGCGACGACGGTCTGGGCAGCAACATCCGCCTCGCCCTGGCTGGGGCCTACCAGATGGCGGGCAGGCCGGATTTGGAGATCCCACTGCGCGAGCAGATAGCTGCGGACCTGCAGGCGTCGTACGGCCGGGACTACCTCATGACCATCGCCGCCCAGACCCGGCTCGCCGGCGCCTACCTGAACGCTGGCCGGTTGGGCGAGGCCATCGCACTATACGAGCAAAGCGTCGCTGACAATCTGCGCGTGTTGGGTCCGATCAGCCGCAGGCGCTGCTGGCACAGTCCGAACTACGGTCTGTCTCGGAGTCGGGTTCTGGTGACTCGTCTGACAGCGCCCTTCTCGGGCGTCCCTGCCATCGCACCCTGCGGGCGGGTGGTCGGGTTCCTCCGTCGTTGGGGTCGGTTTCACCCACACCTGGGTGTGGGTCAGAGCCTGCCCCTCGGAAGGCGTTGGTGACCGGGCCTCGTACCTCGGGGTCCCGGGTCTGGGTGTGCTGCTCGC
>DASXOA010000060.1:0-2680 GCA_036494675.1 Rugosimonospora sp. | reverse complement strand
TCGGGCTGGTGCTCGGCCGATTCGGCGAGCAGGCGCAGGCGGTGCGCGACGGCCGAGCTGACACCGCGCTGCTGCTCAGCCCTTTTGACGACCGCGGCCTGGACTGCGAGCCGCTGGTCACCGAGCCGTTCCTGGTCGCCGACCCCGAATCGGCCTGGGGCGCTATCTACTCGGCGCTGCGGCGGCTGTGCGCTGCGCAAGCCGCAGCTCGGCACGAGTGACGTGGACTCCCCCTGCTCGGAGCCGAGCACCGGTTCGGCGGTTACTGCTCAGCGGCGCCCCGGTCAGGGCAGCCGTCCGACCCCGCCGTATATCGCAACGTCGGCTACCGTTGGCCGCGGCTCGTCGTCGTTTTCGGCCCCCCATTCGGCCACCGAGACGATTCCCGGAGGCACCAGTTCAAGGGACGTGAAGAAGTGGGCGAACTCGTCTCGGGACCGCGGGCACAGCGTCCCGTACCGGCCGGCATTGATGTCTTTGATAGCTTGCGGCGTGGCGTAGTCGACGGTTGCGTGTGACATCACCAGGTAGCTGCCCGAGGGCAGGGCATTCACCAGCCGGCTGACGATCTCATACGGTTGTTGGTCGTCGGGGAAGAAGTGCAGTATCGCGACGAGCGTCAGCGCCACCGGTTGAGACAGGTCCAGGGTTGCCCGCAACTCGGGGTGATCGAGAATCTTCTCAGGCTCGTGCAGGTCGGCATCAAGGTAGGCGGTTGCGCCCTCGCGGGAGCTGTTCAGCAGGGCGCGGGCATGGGCAAGCACGATGGGGTCGTTGTCGGCGTACACCACCCGGGCCGCAGGGGTGATGGCCTGGGCGATCTCGTGGACATTAGGGCTGGTGGGAAGGCCGCTCCCGATATCCAGAAACTGGCGTATGCCTGCTTCCTTCGCGAGGTAGGTCACCGCCCGGCGCAGGAAGCCGCGGTTCTCCAACGCCGCCATACGGATCGTGGGAAACGCAGCGGCAACCGCCTCACCGGACTCGCGATCTGCCGCAAAGTTGTCCTTCCCGCCCAGCCAATAGTCGTACCGACGCGCCGGATGCGCGACCGAGGTATCGATCCGCGACACTGCCGAACTGAACTCGTAAGACCCGGGCTCTGGACTGTTCATGGCAGATCTCCCTCGGCTCCCTCTATCGTGGCTGCCGGCTACCCAGGGCTCCCTAGGATCCGTAGGAACCATCCTAACCGCGTACCCTCGGACACTCGTCGCGGAAGGTGTTCCGCTTCGTCGGCCAGGCCGGTACCGACGCGGCGGTGAGCAGGTGAGGCCCTGGCGGCCCAACTCGGGGCACAGCTGCGCGCCTACCAGGTCGAGCCAGACCGCGGTGTACCCGGCGCGCAGCGGGCCTTCCGCTACGGGGGTCGGCCGACCGACGGCTGCCCGGACCCAGGTCCGGGTTCGGGAGCGGGTGGCCTCGTCGTGGTCTGGTTGATGTGTAGCAACCCGATCCAAACCCCGACGAGGCCCTCACGTCGGCAGGCCCGTCAACCCGGACGAGTTACAGCCGTAACTTCTTGCAACATGCTTGAATCAGTAGGCGCCGACGACCTTGAAGTTCTTGCTGATGAAGACGTGGTGCGGCCAGTTGATGCTGATGTTGTGGGCCTCGTACTCGCCGTCGCTCAGCTTCACCACACGGTCGACGATTCCGCCGGGGAAAACGGCCTGCGCGGCCTCCGTCGCCTTGTTCGCCGTCGACCCGCTGACGATCGTCCCGTCTCCCTCGGTGTAGTCCGACGGGATCTGACCGACCGTCTTCGTCGGTGACGGCGTCCCCTGCTGGAAGGCGATCACCCCTGCCGCGGCGGCTGCCGCAGCTCCACCATCGCCCCCGCGTTGCACGATGACCTGTGTAGCCGTGATGGTCGCACTATCGACCGTCCCCAGGACGAGGACGCTCACGCCCTTCTTCACGGCCTTCGCCGGGGCGTCATGGGTTTTCGTGGAGGACGTCTCGTCGACGGTCACCTCCACACCCGTTGCCGTCGACATGGTGAAGCCCGACGTGGACGTGGTGTCGACGATGCCGGTCGAACCCCCGGCGGCCGGCCCAGACCGGGCCCCGCCGCCGGACCCGCCGGGCGGGGTGAACGTCGCGGTCGGTGAGGATGAGGCTGTGGTCGAAAGGGCCGACGGGGACGCCGCCGCGGCGGCCGTGCCGCTACCGGCGATGCCGGCCACGGCACACGTCAGCCCAGCGGCCATGATCCATCCGCCCTTTTTCTTCGACAGCAACCGCCGCACGCTCGGCCTGCGTGCCTGCACGGCCGTGGTCGCCGGGGCTGACCCGGCCGGCGAGTGGCTTGTCGGGTCGTAGCCGTTCATGATGGCCTCCTCTTGCTTGGGCAATTACGTAGAGCTCGACGTCCGTTCGCATTTTGACGGCCGTTCTTATGAGGAGGCTGTAGTGGGCCTTAACAAACCTTAAGAATTCCTGCGCCAGTTCGACGTTCTCACGCCGCAGACGGGCCAGCCCGGTCCGCTCGTCCTCTGACAACTGCCCGGCCGCGGCCTCGCCGCGGTGCTCATGGTGACCCGCATTCCGGTAGCACCGAGGCGACACCTGTATCGATCCGGAGGTCATGAGGACTCCAGCCCGACGACACAAGCGAGGACGGCCGGGCTATGGTCGGCTGGTGACGGAGATCTATCGCGTGGCGGACGCGGGCGGC
>DASXOA010000059.1:0-66080 GCA_036494675.1 Rugosimonospora sp. | reverse complement strand
TTGGCACACCCCGCCTGCACCTCTCGGACCAGTCCGTCGCGGTGTCGCTCGACACCGTCGACGCGGAACCCTAGGTGCGCCCCGCCGCCTGGGCGGGTCGTGAACTACTTCACCGGCTCAGTGTTCCTGCCGGGCGACGCCGTTGTTTCGGACCGGTGAAACAGTCCTCACCGCGACCCCGACAGCGACAGCGACAGCGACCGCGACCGCGACAGCGACAGCGACCGCAACCGCGACAGCGACAGCGACAGCGGCACTTCGGCCGGTGGTGGCGGATTCGTCCGCCTGCTCACCGCCGGCGGGCCCGGCTCTGACGGCTCACCGCCGGCGACCCAGCCGCCGGCGGTGGACCCTGACAGTCGTGGTGCGTTCAGCCGATGCGGCGCAGCGCCTCGGCCAGGCCGGCGAGGCCGATCGGGCCGAGCCCGATCGCGGCCGTGTGCCAGCGCTTGAGGTCGAACCCGGGACGCTGCCGGGCCTCCTCGCGGGCCGCCAGCCAACTGCGCTCGCCGAGCTTGTACGAGATCGCCTGACCCGGCCAGCCGAAGTACCGGACCACCTCGGCGTGTACCCGGTGCGACTCGGCGCGGCCGCGCTCGTGCAGGACCTCGCACGCCTTCTCGAACGTCCACTGTGAACCGTCGGGCAGCGGCAGGTTCAGGTGTACGCCGATGTCGATGACGACCCGGGCGGCGCGCAGCGCCGAGCCGGTGAGCATGCCCAGCCGGGTACCGGGCTCGGAGAACCAGCCCAGTTCGTCGGCGAACCGCTCCGCGTACAGGGCCCAGCCCTCCGCGTGCCCGCTGACTATCGAGAACCGGGAGAACCGCGACAGCGCCTCCCCGGCCAGCCGGGTCGCGCCGATCTGCAGGTGGTGCCCCGGCACCCCTTCGTGGAACACGATGCTCAACTCCGACCAGGTCGAGAACCTGTCCCGGCCGCCGAGCGGCCACCAGGTGCGGCCCGGCCGGACCAGGTCCTCGCTCGGCGGGGTGTAGTACGCCGCTCCCGACAGCGAGTTCGTGGCCAGGGTGACGTCGACCGTACGCAGCGGCTCGGCGATGTCGAAGTGGGTACCGTCCAACTGCTCGATGGCCCAGTCGTGCCGCTCCTGCAACCATCCCCGGTACGCGTCGAGCCCGACGACGTACTCGGTCTCGTCGAGGATCGCGATGGCCTCGTCCACGCTGGCACCGGGACGGATCCGGTCGGCCTCCTGCGCCATCTCGGTCTCGATGCGGTGCAGTTCCTCCCAGCCCCACAGGTAGGCGTCGATCGGATCGATGTCCTCGCCGAGGGACAGCCGGGAGGCGACGGCGTAGCGCTCGCCGCCGACCCCGTCCGCCTCCGCCGCCCGTGGCGCGTAGTCGTGGCGCAGGTACCGGGCGGCTTCGGCGTAGCCCTCGTGCGCCGCGGCGGCCGCCTTCGCCAGTTCGCCCGCGAGCGGACCGTCGCCGTACGACGCCACCAGGGTGTCGTGCGTCCCCGCGTACCGTTCCGCCTGCGTCGCGGCTTCGAGCGCCTGGCGGCGGGCCGCCGGCAGGCCCTGCCGCAGCCCGGTGTCCAGGCTGGCGCGCCAACCCTCCAGCATGCCGGGGATGGCGGCGAGCCGGGCCGCGACGTTGCGCCACTGGTCGTCGTCGGCGTGCGGCAGCAGGTCGACGCTGTCGCGCAGGTTGCCCATCAGCCCGAAGTGGGCGCGCAGCAGGCGCAGCGGCTCACCGGCCTCGTGCCAGGCGTGCTCGGCCTCCAGCCGCTCCCTCAGGTGGCCGGCGGCGCGCCGGTCGGCCTCGGAGGTAGCGGCCAATCCGTCGAGCCTGGCCAGGGTGCCGCGGATCAGCCCGGCACGCTCGGCGTAACCGTCGGGACTGTAGTCCGTGGCGGCGCCGAAACTGGTGGCGATTCCGCGGCTGCTGGCGTTCACCGGGTCGAGAACGGCCGATACCGCGATGTACTCGTTACAAAGATCGAAGACTGGCGTCACCAGGCCACTCTAGCGGCGTACCCGATCATGCCGTCGACCATGATCGGTGAAGGGCCCCGACCCGGGCAGTCGAGGCACACGGGTTGACATACGCCACATGCCGGCAGATACGAGGTTGGCGCTGCGCGGATGCGGTTACCGTAAACTCGTGACCTCACCCCGGCCGAGAACCGCTCCACGCTTCCGTAACCTCACGGTCGCCAACGTGACCCGGCTGACGCCGCGGTCCGTGCGGATCACCCTCACCGGGGATGATCTGGCCGGTTTCGCCACAGATGGGCCGGCCAGTCACATCAAGCTCGTCTTCCCCGCGCCCGGGCAGGAGCGTCCCGCTCTGCCGACCGTCGGCCCGGAGGGGCTGGTCTGGCCGGCCGGGCAGCCCAGGCCGCTGATGCGCACCTACACGCCGCGGCGCTTCGATCCGGTACGCGGCGAACTGGACATCGACTTCGTCCTGCACGACCATGCCGGGCCGGCCTCGGCCTGGGCGTACCGGGCCCGCCCCGGGGACACCGTCGTGGTCGTCGGGCCGCGCGGGCGGTACCTGCCCGACCCGGCGTCCGGCTGGCACCTCATCGCCGGCGACGAGACCGCCCTACCCGCGATCGCCACCATCCTGGAGGCGCTGCCGCCGGGCGTGCCGGCCGTCGTCATCGTGGAGGTGGCCGACGCCGAGGAGCAGTTGCCCCTGGACAGCAAGGCCGACCTGCGGATCACCTGGTTGTACCGGGGCGAAGCGACCGCGGGATCGGCGCTCGAACTGGCGGTCGCCGCAGCCGAACTGCCGCCCGGCGACGGTCAGGTGTTCGTCGCCGCGGAGGCGCGCGCGATGCGCCGCATCCGCCGCCACCTGCTCAATGACCGGGGTATCGACTCCGACCGGCTGTACACCCGGGGTTACTGGATGTACGGCGAGGCGGACCACCCGGATCACGACACCGGCGAGGACTGAGAGCCCCGCGCAACGCGCACGCCCGACGACGGGTGTCGCAACCACTGGTTGACCGGCCGGACCGCGCCGTTCGACAATGACCGGGGAGCCGGATCATCGCGCCGCGTACGGGCATTCCGCGGCGCACCGCCATCAGCCGCGACGAGGGCACGTGCCGTATAGCGCACCGTGCCGGGCGGCACCGCCGAGGCATCGATCCGGGCATGCCTTCACCAGATCCGAGAGGCAACTCCCTCATGGCATTTCGCGATTCCCGGCCGGCGTTCCGGCCGGCTCCCCGAAGGTGGGCGGCGCTGACCGGCGCCGTCATCCTCGCCGCGACCGCGCTGACCGCGGTCGTGCTGAACACCCCGCCCGCGGTGGCGGCGTCGGGTGGTACCGGCACCGGGTACCTGCACACCAGCGGCAACAAGATCGTCGACAGTACCGGCACCACCGTGCGGCTGACCGGGATCAACTGGTTCGGTATGGAAACCGACAACAAGACCTTCCACGGTCTGTGGGCCAGCGTCACCTGGAAATCGATGATGGACCACATGGCGGCGCTCGGGTACAACACGATCCGGGTACCGTACTCCGACGACGCCCTCAAGCCGGGCGCGCAGGCCACCAGCGTCAACACGTACACCAACCCGGACCTGGTCGGGCTGACCCCGATGCAGATCCTGGACAAGGTGGTCGACTACGCCGGTCAGAAGGGCATGCGCATCATCCTGGACCGGCACCGTCCGACCACTGCCGGGCAGACCGCGTTGTGGTACACGTCCACGGTGCCGGAGTCGACGTGGATCGCCGACTGGCAGATGCTGGCCCAGCATTACGCGGGCAATCCGACCGTCATCGGGGCCGACCTGCACAACGAACCGCACGCCGACGGCACGTCCCCGAACGGCACCGGCTCCTGCTGGGGCTGCGGCGACGTCAACCGCGACTGGCGGCTGGCCGCGCAGCGGGCCGGCAACGCGGTCCTGTCGGTCAACCCGAACTGGCTCATCTTCGTCGAGGGCATCAGCTGCCTGGACGGCGGCAACGCCAACGTGTGGGACAACATCCCCGATGACCCGTGCGGCTGGTGGGGCGGCAACCTGCACGGCGTCGCGCAGTACCCGGTGCAACTGAACGTGGCCAACCGGGTCGTGTACTCGCCGCACGACTACGCCACCTCGGTCGCGGACCAGACCTGGTTCCACGACCCCAGCTACCCGGCCAACCTGCCCGGCATCTGGGACTACTTCTGGGGGTACATCTACAAGCAGAACATCGCCCCCATCATGGTCGGCGAGTTCGGCACCACGCTCTCCTCCAACATCGACAAGGTGTGGCTACAGAACCTGTTGCAGTACATGGGTTCCGGCGTGAACGGCATGTCGTTCACCTACTGGTCCTGGAATCCGGACTCGGGCGACACGGGCGGAATCGTGCAGGACGACTGGGTCACGGTGAACCAGGCCAAGCAGGACATCATCCAGCCGTACCTGATCCCGCCGGTCGCCGGCGGTACCGGAGGCAACCCGACGGGCAACCCGACCACCACCGCGCCCCCGACCAGCCGGCCGCCGACCACGGCCCCGCCGACGACGGCCCCTCCCACGAGCCGGCCGCCGACGACGGCCCCACCCACCAGCCGGCCGCCGACCACCGCCCCGCCGGGCAACGGCGTCTCCTGCGCCGTCGCGTTCAGCGTCGCCAGTTCCTGGCCCGGCGGGTTCAACGACAACGTCACCGTCACGAACAACGGCACGGCCGCCTGGCACAACTGGACGGTCACCTGGACGGTGCCGGCCGGCGTGACGCTGGTCAACGCGTGGAGTTCGACCATCACCACGAGCGGCTCCACGTGGACCGTCAAGGCGCCGACCTACGCGCCCGACATCGCGCCCGGGGCGTCGGCCACCTTCGGCTTCCAGGCCAACGGATCGTCGACGCCCAACCCTTCGGGAATCGCCTGTTCGTAGACCCCGGACGCAGTCAGCGGCGCCGCGCACCCGGTCGGGTGCGCGGCGCCGTCCGTTGATGGAACGTCAGGACACGTTCAGCGCGGTGTCGTCCACGACGAACGAGGTCTGCTTGGTGTAGTCCTCGGCACCCGTGAAGGTGACCGCGACGCTGCGCCCGATGTAGCTGTTCAGGTTCACGCTGTGCTGCTGGTACCCGGTCGCCTTGTTGGCGTTCGAGTAGCTGGCGACGGTCGAGCCGCCGACCGAGACCGTGAGCGTGTCGTACGCGGTGGACGCGGTCTCCGCGGTGTCGATGTGCAGCCAGTAGGACAGGGTCGCGCTCGCGCAGGTGGCCGGGATGGTCACCGTCTGCGACAGGGTGTCGGTGTGCGTCGTGCCGTACCCGTCGAGCCAGGCGTCCCAGCTACCCGAGTGGGCCGGTTCGTTGGTGGAGTGGGCCAGCACACTGGCACCGGCCGTCCACGGGGACGCCGTACCGGTCTCGAAGCCCGGGTTGCCCAGCAGTTGGGCGGCGGTGCAGCCACTCCCGCCACCGCCACCGCCGCCGCCCCCGCCCGTGCTCGCGCCGGCCAGCCATGCGGTCGCGTTGAGCGCCAGCGTCGCGTCGGACCCGGCCGGGTCGTTCCAGCCGTTGTAGAGCGTGTTGCCGGACTGCCCGGTACCGTCGTCGATCGGCGAGCTGTCGCCCCAGATCGCGACCCGCCCCGAGCCGAACGTCGAGGTGGTGAAGAACGCCCCGGTCGTGCCGGTCTGGCTCGAACCGGTGCGGTAGACGAGGCCCTTGACGTTCGGGTTGTCGGCCGGGTGCAGCGTCTGCGTGCTGCCGTCGCGGATGATGCTGCCGGTGGCGGTGCCGAACGGGCCGTTGATGACGGCGTTGGTGGAGTCGTGGATGGCCGGCGGGTTGTCGGTGCTGATGTCGTTCAAATCCTCACTGAAGCCGAACGGGTCGGTGTTGTCCACGCCGTTGCTGGTGAACAGGTCGTTGGCGATCTGCACCGAGTCGTAGCCGTCGTTGTTCCGGTCGCTGCCGGTGTGGTCGACGATCAGGAACAGCCCGCCGCCGTGCTGGATGAACTGCATGATGGCGGTCTTTTCGGCCGCGCTGAAGCGGACGTTCGGTTCGGGGATGACGAACTCGTCGAAGTTTGACAGGTCCAGGGAGCCGGATCCACCGTAGGTGATGGTGTTGCCCGGCGACAGCGTCTTGAGGCTGTACTGTCCCGTCCGCTGCAGGGCGACTCCCCACGCCGACAGCGCACCGGTCCAGGAGGTCTCGGAGGTGGGGTTGGCGTTCTGGGCCAGCGGATCGGGCATGCTGGTACTGATGATCCAGTCAGCATTGCCAGCCGTCTCTGCCTTCGTGTCATCGAAGAGCACCCGGTGGACGGTGGCTGCGGCGGACGCGTGCGGTGCGGGTAGCAGGCCGGCGGCCGCGAGCATGGCGGCGGCGCCCACGATGGTGGCGCGGCGGCGCAATGGCGAAAACATAGGCCGGAGCCTATTTCACCGGCCGCGAATAATCGATAACCATGAGTCAAATGCTGGCCGGCGCGGGGCCGAACGGTTGCGGGGACCCCGGGCGCGGCCACGACGACCGACCGAGGAGGGGCATCGATGCGACCCATGCCGCTGGCGGCCAACACGCCGGACACGTTCTACCGGGGTGCCGGCCGGATCGGCCGGTTCCGCGGCCGGCAGGACCCCGGCGGCGACGCGTACCCGGAGGACTGGATCGCCTCCACCACGGCGCGCTTCGGCGTACCGCGGCCAGGCGCCGGCGTATCGCGGTCAGGCGCCGGCGTACCGGCGGGGATGAGCACGCTGCCGGACGGCCGGTTGCTGGCCGACGCGATCGCCGAGGCACCCGAGGCGTGGCTGGGCGCGGCGCACATCGCCCGGTACGGTGCGGACCCCGCGATCCTGGTCAAGCTGCTCGACGCCGGGCAGCGGCTGCCGGTGCACGCGCATCCCGACCGGCGCTTCGCCCGTACCCATCTGGCGTCGCCGTACGGCAAGACGGAGGCGTGGGTGATCCTGGAGGCGGTACCGGACGCGGCCGTCTATCTCGGCTTCCGCCGCGACGTCGACGCGGCCGAGTTGGCCGGCTGGGTGGTGGGCCGGGACACCAGGGCGATGCTCGACGCCGTCAACCGGGTGCCGGTCCACGCGGGCGACGCGGTGCTCGTACCCGCCGGCCTGCCGCACGCGATCGGCGAGGGCGTGCTGCTGGTGGAGGTGCAGGAGGCCTCCGATTTCTCGGTGCTGCTGGAGTTGGACGGGTTCCCGGTGGATCCGGCGACCGCGTTTCTCGGCCTGCCTCGCGACCGGGCGCTGTCCTGCGTGGACCGGACCGGGTGGGGCGCCGACCGGGTGGCCGCCCTGCACGGCGGCCGGTCGCCGGCGGCGGACGGGAATCCGGGCCGTCCCGGCGTCGAGCGCCTGTTCCCCGCGGCGGCCGACGAGTTCTTCGTCGCCGAACTCCTGCGCCCCGACCCGGTCAGCGTGCTCGACCCCGGGTTCTCCGTCGTGGTGGTCGGTGCCGGGCGCGGCGTGCTGGAGCCGGAGGCCGGCCCGGCCCTCCCGGTGGCGGCCGGCGACACGCTCGTCATCCCGTACGCGTCGGGGGTCCTCACCCTGCGCGGGGACGTGACCGCGATCCGGGCTCGCCCGGCCCGAGAGCCCGCTGGCAAACCCGGCTGACCGGCTGCGGCCAGAGGTCCGCCAGCAGGCTCTGGCGCCTGGCCGGCGAGTCGCCGTACGGAGCCGGACTGATTTGGGTGAATTGGGGGCGATATCAGGGCTTAGAAGATGACTCGCCATGCTTTGTAGCTAATGTTGCTTTCGTGAGTACACGGTGGAGCCCACGGCGCCGGTACACGGCGGCCGTGGTCGCGATGGTGATGATGGCGGCGGTACTGATCGTCCTGGGCCTCGTCGGGATCGGCAGGAATCACGACAACGCCTCCCGCTCGGCCTCCGGTACCCAGTCCGACGCCGTACAGCCGGGCGCCGGGCAGCCGGTACCGCCGATCGCCTCCAGTTCCAGCAGCGACACGCCTCCGGCGGCGGCCCCGGTCCCGGCCGGCCCTCCGCTCCCGCCCGACCCCACCGGCCCGGACGGTGCGCTCACCGACACCGGCAACGGCAACGTGGCGCTCACGTTCGACGACGGTCCGAACCCGGACTGGACCATGCAGGTACTCGCACTGCTGCGCCAGTACCACATTCACGCGACGTTCTGCCTGATCGGCGAGCAGGTGCAGGAGTACCCGGACCTGGTACGGGCGATCGTCGCCGACGGGCACACCATCTGCAACCACTCCTGGGACCACGACGAGCAGATGGCGAGCAAATCGGAGTCCTACATCCGCAGTGAGCTCCAGCGCACCACCGACGCGATCGAAGCGGCGGCACCCAACGCCGTGGTCCGCTACTACCGTCAGCCCGGCGGCAACTGGTCGCCCACGATCGTCCAGATCGCCAAGGAGATGGGCATGACCTCGCTGGACTGGAGCGTGGACCCGCAGGACTGGACGGTACCGCCGGTGTCCACCATCGAGAGCACCGTGCTCAGCCAGACCACGACCGGGTCCATCGTGCTCATGCACGACGGCGGGGGAGACCGCAGCCACACCATCACCGCGCTCGGAGTCCTGCTGCCCAACCTGGAGCAGCGCTTCCACCTGGAGCCGATGCCGACCGTGGCGCCGACCCCGACTCCGGATGTGAACCGGCCGAGCAACGCCGCGGCGTTCTGACCGCCGGCGAGGGATCGGACGCTCAGCGCTTGCCCTTGCCGCCCTTGCCGAACATCGCCCGGATCGCCGCGTAGATCAGCAGCAGCCCGATGACGATGCCGGTGAACTTCACTCCGGGTAGGCTCTGTGAACCGTCGGCGACAACCAGCGCGAGCATGTACCGACTCTGACAGATGAGACCCCCGGCGGGTAGCCGCGAGGCGGACCGGTATCGCTCAGCCGCCGAAGGCGGCCCGGTATCGCTCAGCCGCCGGAGGCTGGCCGGTATTTGCCGCCGCCGCCAGCGGCGGAGGGTCAGTCGTCGGTGTCGCGGCGCAGCCGCTTGGTCTGGCCGCGGCGCTTCTTCGCGGCGATCCGGGCCTCGACCGAAGACCGGGACGGCCGGGTGGCCCGGCGGGGCTTGGCCGGCGCCGCCACCGCCTCGGCCAGCAGCGCGACCAGCCGTGCCTCCGCCGCCCGCCGGTTCTGCAGCTGCGAACGGTGTTCCGAAGCGGTCACCACGATCTCGCCGTCGACCAGCCGCGATTCCAGCCGTCGCAGGGCACGCGCCTTGAGGTGCTCCGGCACGGCGCCGGTACCGGCGAGGTCGAAGCGGAGCTCCACCCGGGAGTCGGCGGTGTTCACCGACTGGCCCCCGGGCCCGCTCGAGCGGCTGAACCGCCAGTTCAATTCGGCGCGGGGAATGGCGAGGGAACCCGTCACCGGAAGCAGATCGGCCACCCTGTCAGCATGCCCCATTCCTCCGCGCGCCCGCGCCGCGACCAGGCACCCTGGGCGGCGCCGGGACCCCGCCCGGACCCGTTGTTTCTCACACAACTCTTATGCGGTACCGACTTGCGGTACGGGCGGATTACGGCAAGCTAAACCTGATGCGAGTGCAGAGCCGTTCGGCCGATGCCGTCCTCCCCCTCACGGACCGGGATGCGATGCCGGCCCGGGACTCCGCTCGACCGCGACCGGCCAGGCTGCCGCAGGTCGACGTGATGCGACTGCTGATCTGCGCCTCGGTGGTGGCCACCCACGTGGTGTCCAACGCCAACCCGCTGGAGAGCGGGCCGGCCAACGCGGTGGTCAACGTGCTGCACTACACCCGGCAGGCGTTCTTCTTCATCAGCGCGCTGGTGCTGGTGCACGTGCACTGGTCCGACGTACGGGCCGACGGCAGGGTGGTCAACGCACCCGGCTCGCTGCGCCGGCGGGTCAGCGTGCTGGGCGTGCCGTACCTGGTGTGGAGCACGTTCTACGCGGTGCTCGGGCTGATCACCGCCTATTCCTGGGGCGCGTTCAAGCAGCTGCCGTGGACCTGGTTCGTCGGGCTGCTCCAGGGCACCGACGGCTACCACATGTACTTCCTGCTGGTCAGCGTCGAGTTTGCGCTGATTTTCCCGTTCTTCCTCAAGCTGCTGTACGCCACCCGGGGCCACCACGCCCAGCTGTTGATCGTGTCCGGCCTGGTGGAGCTCGCCACCATGGCGCTGTTCCACTACGTGTACCAGCCCGACGGCTGGTGGCGGGCGTTCGCCGGGGAGTCCAGCCTGACCGCGTACCAGTTCTGGGTGATCCTCGGCGGGGTCGCCGCGGTGCACCTGGACCGGTTCCACGGCTGGGCGATGCGCCACCAGCTCATGGTCGGCTCCGCGCTGGCCGGAGTGTGCCTGGCGGCGACCGGTATCTTCCTCGTCGAGGTGCGAACCGGCGAGTTGCCCGAGTTCGCCGGGCGCTCGCTCCAGCCCATCACGGTGCCGCTGAGCCTCGCCGCGATCGGAGCCTTCTACCAGTTCTCGGTGTGGCTGGCCAGGCAGCGCTGGGCGGGGCGGTTCGTGCTGTCCGGGACCTACCTGTCCTTCGGCATCTACCTGAGCCACCCGGCGATCCTCACCGGCCTGCTCTACCTGCAGAAGCGGCTGCCGCCGGCGGTGGCGCGGCACGCCGTGAGCGTCACCACCGCCATCTTCCTGCTGGACTTCTTCCTGGCGGTGGGGGCGGCGGCGCTGTTCAGCCGCACTCCATGGAGTAAAGCGTTGATCGGGCGACCGCGTCGATCCCGGGCGCGGCGGCGTGCCGCGGAGCCTGCCGGAGCGCCCGCCGCTGGGACTGATCGGGCACCGGCTGATCGGGCACCGGCTGATCGGGCGCCGGTTGATCGGGCGCCAGCAGATCGGGCGCCAGCAGGGACTGAGCCAGCAGGGACTGATCAGGCAGGAGCCGGGCCGACAGGGTCTGGGCCGGAGGAGTCTGGGCCGGCAGGGGCTGATCCGCTGAGACCGGCTGCGAGCGAGACCGCTGCGGAGTCGGTTGCCGCCAGCGGGTGAACGGCTCCGGCGCCACCGGCGACCCGGCCGGTACCAGTACCGCGTCGGGCCCCAGCAAGGCCCACAGCGCGATCGCGACGCTCGCGCTGTCCGGGCGCCCCTCGGGCCGCTTGGCCATGCAGTCCCGGCAGATCTCGGCCAGCGCCCGGGGTAGCTGCGGCACCAGCAGCACCGGGGTCGGGGCGATGTGGCGCAGCCGCGCGGCGGCCAGGGTGCCCGCCGGCCCGCTGCGCGGGTACGGCGAGCGGCCGGTGAGCATCTGGTAGAGCACGACGCCCAGCGCGTACACGTCGTCGGCGGGCAACGTGGCGATGCTGGCCGGCCGGGCGGGCAGCGGCCCGGCGGCGCGGGCCATGGCGGAGCGCGGCTCGACCGTGGTGGCCTCGCCGAAGTCGATGATCTTCACCCCGGCGGTGGTCATCATGATGTTCGCCGGGGTCAGGTCGCGGTGCACCACGCCGCGGCGGTGCGCGATGGCCAGCACGTCGGCGATGGTGGCGGCCACCCGGACCGACTCCCGCCAGGGCATCGCCCCGCCCGCGAGCCGGCCGGCCAGAACCGCGCCGATCAGCAACTCCATCGCGACATAGGGCACGCATCTGCCGTCGGGCAGCGGCGCGTCACCGAACCCGTACACCTTCGGGACGCTCGGGTGACTCAGCCGCTCCGTGATCACGGCCTCCTGGTGCACCTTCATCCGGGCGCGGGGATCGCCGGCGAACGCCGGCGCGAGCAGCTTGATCGCGCTCCGTTCGCCCCGAAATGTGTCGATGGCTTGGTAGACCACGGAGACGCCGCCGTAGCCGATCGGGCCAAGCAGGACGTACCGGCCGACGATGGCGGTACCCATCCGCAACCATGACACCGCGCCACTATTCCGCACTGCGATATCGCGTCGCAAGACTCGGATCCGGCGTTCGCGCAAATTCCGGGTGGGCAGCGGTCTGTCCGTCCACAGTAGAGAGTCGCCGGAACTTCGGTCCACTTCGGCTCGCGTCGGCGTTGTCGCGCGGCGGCCGGCTCTGGTAGGACGGGGGTACGCTTTTCCGCCCCGAAGGGAGCCCGGCATGCCATCTGAGGTTCGTGCGGTGGTCGCCGCGGCCAAGGACGCCCCGGTCACGGTCCAGACCATCGCCGTACCCGACCCGGGCCCAGGTGAGGCGCTCGTGAAGGTCCAGGCGTGCGGTGTCTGCCACACCGACCTGCACTACCGCGAGGGCGGGATCGGCGACGACTACCCGTACCTGCTCGGTCACGAGGCGGCCGGCATCGTCGAGGCGGTCGGCGACGGGGTCACCGACGTGGCGCCCGGGGACTTCGTGGTGCTCAACTGGCGCGCGGTCTGCGGCCAGTGCCGCGCGTGCCGGCGCGGCCGGCCCTGGTACTGCTTCGCCACCCACAACGCGACGCAGAAGATGACGCTGACCGACGGCACACCCCTGTCGCCCGCCCTGGGCATCGGCGCGTTCGCGTCCAAGACGCTCGTGGCCGCCGGCCAGTGCACGGTGGTCGACGCCGGGGCTCCGGCCACGGTCGCCGGCCTGCTCGGCTGCGGCGTGATGGCCGGCCTGGGCGCGGCGATCAACACCGGCGGGGTCGGGCGCGGGGACAGCGTGGCGGTGTTCGGCTGCGGTGGGGTCGGCGACGCGGCGATCGCGGGCGCGAGCCTGGCCGGCGCCACCACCGTCATCGCCGTCGACGTGGACGACAGGAAACTGGCCTGGGCGCGGGACTTCGGCGCGACCCACGTCGTCAACTCCCGGGAGACCGAACCGGTCGAGGCGATCCGTGCCCTGACCGGTGGCAACGGCGTGGACGTGGCGATCGACGCGGTCGGCCTGCCGGAGGTGTTCACGAGCGCGTTCTACGCCCGGGACCTGGCCGGGACGGTCGTGCTCGTCGGCGTGCCGCGGCCGGAGATGAAACTGGAACTGCCGATGCTCGACGTGTTCGGCCGCGGCGGCGCGCTCAAGTCATCGTGGTACGGCGACTGCCTGCCCACCCGCGACTTCCCGACCCTGATCGCGCTGTTCCGCCAGGGCCGGCTCCCGCTGGACCGTTTCGTCAGCGAGACGATCGGGCTCGACGACGTGGAGGCGGCCTTCGGCCGGATGGGCCGGGGCGAGGTCCTGCGCAGCGTGGTGGTGCTCGACTGACTGTCCACACTGGAGTTCCGAGACGGCCCGGGCAGAAGGTCGGGCCGGCTCAGCTGAAGATCGTGCGGGGCCGGTCCTGGCGTTCCCCGTCCAGGTCGATGTCCACCTTCTCGTTGTAGAAGCAGGCCAACCCCGCGATCTTCTGGCTCTCCGGCAGCGGGGTCCGGTAGATCCAGACCAGATCCTCGTACCGGCGTCCCTCGATCTCGATCGTCCAGTACGCCGCGGTCCCCTTGTACGGGCAGTGGCTCTGCGTGTCCGACGGGCGCAGGAGGTCGGTGCGGGTGTCGCTGATCGGCAGGTAGTAGCGGGGCGGCAGCCCGGTCTCGAACAGGATCCGGGGGCTGTGCGACTCGGCCAGCGTCACCCCGTCCAACTGCACCCGCACGTGCCGGGTGCTGGCCAGGATGTCGACCCTCGTGTAGGGGTCGCGGGGGTGGGTGTAGACCGGTTCGTCCTCCTCCAGCCACTCGTGCATGGCAGCCCAGTCCAGCCGTACCGCCGTACGCAACTCCTCGATCGGCGAGTCGCGGTACCACCGGGCCGCCCCGGCCGCCGTGCCGCGCCCGGTCACCACGTTCAGGACGTCGGCCTGGCCCCGGCTCGGCGAGTGCTCGGTGGCGCCGGTGCCGTGCAACTCGGCGAGGACGTCGCCGGAGGGGATGTAGTAGGTGGGGTAGTAGGGAACCTCCCACACCAGCAGCGGATGGCGGGTATCCGCGACGAGTTCCCCGTTGAGGTAGGCCCGGACCCGCTTCTGGCCGGTCTCGACCCGCACCCGTCCCCGCGCCTTCGCCTCGGTCATGCCACCAGTGTGCCCGATCCGGTGCTGGGCCGACGGTAGCCTCTGGAAGGTCGCCTCAGGAAAGGGTCGCGTCAGGAAAGGTGGGTTCCGGCCAGTTCGGCTCGGAGTTCCGCGGCGGCGTCGCGGAGTCGGCGCTCCACGGCGTCGTCATCCGGCGGCGGTTCGGTGTGCAGCGGGAGCAGCGCCCGGAACGCGGCCCCGGCACCGGGTGCGGTACGCAGTTCGGCCCGGCCGCCGTGCGCGGTGACGATCGCGGCCACGATGGCCAGCCCCAGCCCGGCCCCGCCCGATCCGGCGGACCCGCCCAGTCCCGAGAGGCCGCCCAGTCCGGAGAGGCCGCCCGATGCGGAGAGGCTGCCCGATCCGGAGAGGCCGCCCGATGCGGCGGACCCGCCCAGTCCGGAGAGGCCGCCCGATGCGGCGAGGCCGCCCGATCCGGCGGAGTCGCCGGGTCCGGCGGAGTCGCCGGGTCCGGCGGAGTCGTCCGGTCCGGACGAGCCGGCCGCCCCGGCCTGCGGGCTCGCGGTGCGCGACCGGCTCGGGTCCGCCCGGTAGAGCCGCTCGAAGACGCGCGCCGCCTCCTCGCGGGTCAACCCTGGGCCGGTGTCCACGACCTCCAGCACCGCCAGCCGCGTGTCCGGCGCCGGCTCGTCGCCCACCGCGGCGGTCGGTTCGCCGTCGGACGGGCGCACGGTGGCGACCCGTACCGTGATCGAGGCTTCGGCCGGGGTGTGCTGGAGCGCGTTGGCGATCAGGTTGGTGGCGACCTGACGCAGCCGGGATTCGTCGCCGTAGACCATGGGCGGCTCGGGGGACGGGTCCAGCCGGACGAACCGGTCCGGTACCCGCGCGTGAGCGTCCCGTACCGCGTCCATCGCGATCGCCAGCAGGTCGACGGGCGCACGATCCAGCGGCCGTTCCTGGTCCAGCCGGGCCAGCAACATGAGGTCGGCGACGAGCAGCGCCATCCGGGCGGCCTCGCCCTCGATCCGGCCCATCGCCTCGTCCAGCGCCGGGCCGGGCGGGGTGCCGCCACGCCGGTACAGCTCGGCGAAGCCCTGGATCGAGGTGAGCGGGGTACGCAACTCGTGCGACGCGTCCGCGAGGAACTGGCGCAGTCGGCGCTCGGACGCGGTACGGGCGGCGAGCGCAGACTCGATCTGGCCGAGCATGGCGTTCAGCGCGATGCCCAGCCGCCCGACCTCGGTGTGCGGATCGCTGCCCTCGATCCGCCGGGACACCTCGCCCCGGGCGATCGCCTCCGCGGTGTCCTCCATGTGGGTCAGCGGCGCGAGGCCCAGTCGGACCACCGAGGCGGCGGCCAGCCCGAGCAGCAGGAGCATCAGCAGGGTGACCGCGGAGTCGATCGCGCTGAGCCGGTCGGCGGTCGCGTCGACCTGGCGCAGGGACACCGCGACCGCGATCACCTCGCCGCCCGGGCGGTGCGCCGTCTCCACCCGCCACGCGTCGCCGCCACCGCCGTCCGGCACCGTGTACGTGCCGCCGTCGGCGTGATCGACCAGCGAGTCGAAGGTGCCCAGATTCGGCGCCGAGCCGCCCGCGCTGTCGGCGCTGCTGCGCATCAGCGAGCCGTCCGACGCGAACACGTAGACCCGCAGCTCGGGGAACAGGTTCTCCATGAAGCGCGGGCGCGCCACGGGCAGGTCCGGCTCTGTCGTGGCGGGCGTGTGCTGGTAGGCCTGCACCGTGGAGTGCAGTTGCTGGTCGATGCGGCCCAGCAGGTACGAATGCAGCAGGAGCAGACCGGCCAGGTTCGCCAGGATCAGGGCGACGCCGGCCAGCGTCGCGATCGCGGCCACCATCCGGGACCGCAGACTCCAGCGCCGCCACCGTCGAGGTCGCCAGCGCCGCAGGCCGCGGCGGGGACTCACTCCTCGGCGCCCCGGGGCATCCGCAGCGCGTACCCGACTCCACGCACGGTGTGGATCAGCGGCGGCGCCGCCTTATCGATCTTGCGGCGCAGGTAGTACACGTAGGACTCGACGATGCGCCCCTCACCGCCGAAGTCGTAGCTCCACACCCGGTCCAGGATCTGCGCCTTGCTGACCACCCGGCCGGCGTTGGTCAGCAGGTACCGCAGCAGCTTGAACTCGGTGGGGGACAGGTCGATGAGCTTGCCGCCCCGGCGTACCTCGTGGGCGTCCTCGTCCATTTCCAGGTCGGCGTAGCGCAGCACGCCGTCGTCGGGCGACGGGGTGGGCTCGGCGTGGGTGCGGCGCAGGATGGCCCGGATGCGCAGCACGACCTCTTCCAGGCTGAACGGTTTGGTCACGTAGTCGTCGCCGCCGACGGTCAGCCCGGAGATCCGGTCCTCCACCGAATCGCGGGCGGTCAGGAACAGCACCGGCACCGGCCGGCCGGCCGCGCGGAGCCGCTGGGCAACCTGGAACCCGTCCAAATCGGGCAGCATCACGTCCAGTACGACGAGGTCGGGCTGGAATTCGGCGGCCGCCAGCAGCGCCTCGTTTCCGCCGCCCGCGGAACGCACGTCGAAGTCGATCAGTCGAAGCGTGGCGGAGAGTAGCGCGGATATGTTGGGCTCGTCGTCGACGACGAGCACTCTGGTCTGGCGGCTCGTCACGTCCGTCACCCGCTCCACCCCCACGGTTTATCACACGCCGGTCTACCTGCAGTTACGGTGTACCGGCCGAAACTTGGAACTGGCTGTGAGGGCCCTGGAAGTTGCCAGCGAGCATGGCCGGCCGTTCACACAACGGTGACCTGACCTTGATCTAAACCCCACAATTCAGGGCCAGGCTGGATTTATGTCGCGTCTTTCCGGACGGCCCGCCACCATTGTCGCGGTTGTCGTCGCTTTCGTTCTCGCGGGAGCGATGCTGATCGTGTACGGGTTGCACCGCGGGTCGGGCGGTCAGAACCTCGGTGCGAGCGCGAGCGACCCGGTTGGTGACAGCCCGTCACCTAGCCCCTCTCCGTCACCCACTGTCGACCCAGCGATTGCTGTCCGTGCTCAGGTGGCGTCGTACCTGGCCTCCTCCGGCACCCACGCGTCCCTGGCCCTGCTCGATCAGGACACCGGCGAGAAGATCTATTACCAGGAGTCCCAGCAGTTCGACACGGCCAGCATCATCAAGGTCGATATTCTGGCGACCGTGCTCTACCAGCACCAACAGGCCGGGAAGACGCTGACCACGTCCGAGGCGTCGCTGGCCACCAAGATGATCACGCAGAGCGACAACGACGCGGCCAGCGACCTGTGGGAGGACATCGGTGGCGGCAAGGGCCTCGCCGCCGCCAACAAGGTGTTCGGGCTGACCCAGACCCTGCCCGGCGACGACGGGTACTGGGGGCTGACCAAGACCACGGCGGCCGATCAACTGCGGCTGCTCCAGGTGATCAGCAATCCCGAAGGCAACGCTCCGGCCAACCCGCCGGCCGGCGCGCCGCCCGCGACCGCGGCCGGCCACGGCACCCCGGGCCCGCTCGACGCGGCCAGCTGCGACTACCTGTTCAGCCTCATGAACCGGGTGGAGAGCGACCAGCGCTGGGGCGTACCGGACGCCGCGAGCAAGCAGGCCACCAACGTGTACGTGAAGAACGGCTGGCTGTCGTACAGCGCCGACAACTACAAGTGGATCATCAACAGCATCGGCCGGATCATCGAACCGGGACACGACTGGCTGGTCGTCGTCCTGTCCAACTACCACCCGAGCATGGACAACGGCGTCGACCAGATCGAGCACGCGGCCGACCTGGCCGTGAACGGCCTGCGCTCGGCGACATCCTGAGCCACGCCGGTACGCGCTGGATGCCTGACATATCACAGCCCACGTACCGGCCGGCGGGGTACTGTGCGCTGACCACGGGGGTTCGCAGTTTGAAGGAGGCGGCCGGTGATGACCGCGCCGGTTGGCACTGATCCCCATCTCGCCGCGCGGCTGCGCATCGCGGTGGCCCGGCTGTCCCGGCGGATCCGGCTCGACACCAACGACGTGCCGCCGCTGCAACTGTCGACGCTCGCGTCCATCGAGGAGCACGGACCGCTGCGGCTGGGCGAACTGGCGGCCCGCGAGGCCGTGACCGCCCCCACCATGACGCGGGTGCTGGCCTCCCTGGATGAGCGGGACCTGATCGTACGCAGCCCGGACCCCGACGACGCCCGGTCCACCAGGGTGGCGCTGTCCCGGGCCGGCGCGAAGGTACTGGAGGAGGTGCGCTCGCAGCGCACCGCCCTGCTCGACGCCCGGCTGGCCGGCCTCTCCGATGAGCAGCGCGCCGCCCTGGCCGCCGCACTGCCGGCGCTGGAGGCGCTGGTCACCGAGGAATCCTGAGGCAGCGGCTCCGGAGCGCGCCTATCGCAGGAACTGCTGCACGTCGTGCGCGACGTGCCGGAGGTGGGCGCCGCTGGGCAGGCCGTGGTGATCATGGTGGACGGGCTGTTGTGCCTGCACGGTCTCCACGTTGACCGCGTTGTCCAGGAACCGGTCGCCCTGGCGCTCCATCGTGGCGTCGGCGGCCGAACCGGCCACCAGCAGGGCGAGCAGCACGGTCAACGGCAGGACGCGTGGTCGCGGCGGGGGTTCCAGCAGCGCGCGTACCCGGCAGGGCACGTCCCCGCCGGTGGCGAGCGTCAGGCCGGTCGGGGCGGCGTTGTGGATCAGCAGCGCGGTGCGGGCGAGGGTACGGGCGACCAGCCGCCGGTCGGTGACCTCGTGGGCGGCGTCCTCGTCGGCCCACCGCTCCACGGCGTGCTCGACGGCCGAGGCGGTCGGCCGCAGCAGCGGGTTGGCCGCCGCGGCCACGTCGGTGGCGAGCAGCCACCAGGCGTGCCGGTGCACCAGGTGCGCGGTCTCGTGGGCGATCAGCGCCCGGCGCTCGGCGGCACTGAGCGCCCGCAGCAGGCCCGTGGTGACCACGATGCGGCCCGAGGGGCCCGGTGTCGCGAACGCGTCCGGCTGCTCGGAGTCCAGGACGACGAGCGATCCGGCCGTACCGTGCTGTGCGCAGTCCCGCCGGACCGCGCCCATGAACCGCAGCCGCCGGTTGGCCAGCAGTGCCGCCCGGGTCACCGAGCCGATCGCGAGCAGCCCGCAGCCGGCCGGAACGATCATCGGGAACGGCGAGTCCGCCCGGATCGCGGTGGCCGACCAGTCACCGTACCGGCTGACCGGGCCGAGCTGTGCGACCCAGGTGAAGCCGAACGTGACAAGCGCCCACACGCCGGAGGCGGCCATCATCACGCCTGTCGGCACGAGCAGGCGGGTTGCCACCGCCGGCGGTAACCGCCTGGCGAGTCCCGGTCCGACGATCGCGAAGATCAGGACGACCGAGAGCGTGATCAACAGTGCTTCGGTCATCGATCGCCGGGCTCCTCGACGCGCCGCAGTAATTCGACGAGCAGCCGCTCGTCTTCGCCGGACAGCACGCCCACGAACCGGGACAGTACCGCAACCTTGTCGTCTCCGGCGTCCAGTAGCCGGTGCATCTGCCGGGCGGTCACCTCGGCCTCGTCACGCGCCGCCATGTACGCGTACGCGCGACCGATGCGCTCGCGGGTGACCATGCCCTTCTCGGCCAGCCGGGCGAGCACGGTCATCACGGTGGTGTAGGCCAGGTCACCGCCGAGGTGATCGCGCACCTGCGCCGGCGTCATCGGGTGCGCGGCGGCGGCCAGCGCCGCGACGACCTCCTGCTCCAACGTGCCCCGGGAGCGCCGTTCGAGTCCCATGCGCACAACCTCCCGATCAGCCCTCTCAGTGATCTCCACCCAGCTCTACTACCTACAGAGTAGTACCAACTCAGTCGCGGCCCTGATGTTCACCGAGTGGCCCTTGGCATAGCTACTACGGCCTGAGTAGTATCTCGGCCTACTACGTCTGTCGTAGTACATGCTGCCCCAGTGGCGTGGATCACGAAGAGGAAGGGCGGGTCGCAGTGGGCGGATTGGTGGGACCACACACGGCTTCCCTGGACCAGGGTCGGGGGTGCTCGCCCCGGTCGCAGACCGGCTCAGGGCGCGCTCCCCGGGAGCGGATCAGCATCGTCTCGGCGAGCGTCGGCGCAGGTCACGACGGTGCCGCCGGTGAGCTGAGCCGCCAGCTGCGGGCGATCGGCTACCAGGTCGACTGCCACGACTTCCTCGATCTGCTCGGCGAGCGGGCGGGGGGTGCGCTGCGCCGGGCGTACGCGACGGAACTCAAGGTCGCCCCGGAGAGCTGGGGCTGGGTGGTCGGCAACCTGGAACGGCGGGAGTGGATGGCCAACGCGGTCGGCGCGCTGGTCAGCCGCAGGGCCGTGACCCGGGCGACCCGGCTCTTCGGCTCCGATCCGATGCGGCGAAACCCGGTCGCCGAGCACCCGCTCCCGGGCGATGAGGCGCTGCCGCCGCCCCGCGTCATCGTGTCCACCTACCACCTGGCCAGCCAGCTGCTGGGCCGGATGCGCCGGAGCGGGGAGCTGGCCGCGCCGGTCGTGACCTTTCTCACCGACCTGTCCGTGCACCCGCTGTGGATCGCTGACGGCGTCGACCTGAACCTGGCACTGCACGACGTGGCCGCGACCCAGGCCCGGCGGCACCGCGGTGAGGTTGTCGAGGTGTGCTCCCCGGCGGTACGGCCGGCCTTCCACCCGGTCAGCGATCCCGCCGAGGCGGCCCGCACCCGGGCCGCGTACGGGCTGCCGCCGACCGGTCGGCTGGCTCTGGTGGTCGCCGGCTCGTGGGGCGTGGGCCAGGTGGCCGAGGCGGCCGCCGACCTGGCCGCGACCGGGCTGGTCACCCCGGTGACCATCTGCGGGCGCAACGAGAGCCTGCGCGAGCGGCTCACCCGGGACGGCACCGGCGTGGCGCTGGGCTGGGTCGAGCAGATGGCGGAGCTGATCCGGGCCAGCGACGTGGTGGTGCAGAACGCGGGCGGACTGACGTCGCTGGAGGCGATGGCGGTCGGCGTACCGGTGATCACGTACCGGTGCCTGCCCGGCCACGGTACGACCAACGCGCAGGCCCTGCACGACGCCGGGCTGGCACCGTGGGTACGCGACCCCGCCGAGCTGAGCGCCGTGCTGACCGGTGTCCTCGGCGGCGACCGGGGCCGGCGCCAGCGGGCGGCCGCCGGGGAGATGTTCCGCGCGCCATCGGCGATCGACTCGATCGTCGCCATGGCCAGCGGCGTCGACCCGCGATCCGTCGCGGACACCCATCCGGAGCTCTCCGTGGCCGGCCGGTCGGCAGTCGGGGATCCGGCCCACCCGTCGTTCGCCGGAGCCCGGCGATGAGCCGGCCGCTGCGTTCGGCGGCGGTCGCGGCCGGTGCGCTCGCGGCGCTGTACGCGGCGCCGGCACTGGCCTCGATCGGCCCGCTGCGCAACCGGCTCACCCCGGGGCTGGCCGGGGTGGGGCACCCGGACCACGTGGCGCTCACTTTCGACGACGGCCCGCACCCGCTGTCCACGCCGCGCTTCCTGGCCGAACTGGAGCGCCTCGACCTGCGCGCCACGTTCTTCCTGCTCGGCCGCTGGGTGGCCCGGTCGCCCATGCTGGCCAAGGAGATCGTGGCGGCCGGGCACGAGGTCGCCGTACACGGGTACGACCATCGGTGCCTGCTGGCCCGCGGGGCACCGGCGACGTACCACGACCTGGCCCGGGCCCGGGACGTGATCGCCGACGCGACCGGTGAACAGCCGCGGTGGTTCCGGCCGCCGTACGGGGTGCTCACCGCCGCCGTCCTGGCCAGCGCGCGCCGGCTCGGGCTCACCCCGGTGCTGTGGACCGCCTGGGGCGAGGACTGGACGGCCCGGGCCACCCCGGAATCGGTGTACCGCACGGTCGTCGCCGACCTGAATGGCGGCGGCACGATCCTGCTGCACGACTCCGACGTCACCTCGGTACCCGGCTCCTGGCATGCCACTCTCGGAGCGCTGCCCCGGCTGGTGGCAACCTGCCGGGAGCGGGGACTGCGGGTCGGACCGCTGGCCGAGCACGGTATGGCCGAGCACGGTGTTCGCGGGCGCGGTGTACCCGAACCGGTGTGGCGATGACCTGGCTGGTCACCGGCGGGGCCGGGTACATCGGCGGGCACGTGGTGCGCTGCCTGCGCGGGGCCGGGTACCAGGTGGTCGTCCTCGACGATCTGTCCACCGGCCGGCCCGAACGGCTGCCCGACGACGTGGCGCTGGTGGTCGGCGCGGTCACCGACCGGTCGCTGATCACCGACGTGCTGCGCCGGCACCGGATCGACGGCGTGGTGCACCTGGCGGCCCGCAAGTCGGTTTCCGAATCCGTGGCCCGCCCCGACTGGTACCACCGGGAGAACGTCGGCGGGGTCGTCGCGCTGCTCGATGCGATGGCCGGTGCGGGCGTGTCCCGGCTGCTGTTCTCCTCGTCGGCCGCGGTGTACGGGATCCCGGCCGCGCCCCGGGTGGACGAGTCGTGCCGGGCCGCACCGATCAACCCGTACGGGCTGACCAAGCTCCTCGGCGAGCAGTTGATCGCGGCGGCCGGGGACGGGTACCCGATGTCCTGGCTCGCGCTGCGGTACTTCAACGTGGTGGGTGCGGCGCAGCCGCTGCTGGCCGACCGGGTACCGGCGAACCTGGCACCGGCGAACCTGGTACCGATCGCCCTCGCCGCGATGACCGCGGACCGCCCGGTGACCGTCACCGGCACCGACTTCCCGACCCGGGACGGCACCGGGGTACGCGACTACGTGCACGTGCAGGACCTGGCGGCGGCGCACCTCGCCGCGGTGGACAGGCTGATGGGCCGCACGCCGGCGTCGAGCGTCTACAACGTCGGAACCGGCCGGGGCTACTCGGTACTGGAGGTGCTGAACCGGATCGGTGCGGTGACCGGCCAGCCGGTCCGGTACGAGGTCGGCGCCCGCCGGCCCGGCGACCCGCCCGAGGTGGTGGCGGACGTGTCCCGGATCCGGCGGGAGCTGGGCTGGCAGGCCCGGTACGGGTTGACCGAGATGATCGCCTCGACCTGGCTGGCGTGGTCCGAGCTGTCCGGCGCGGTCCCCGCCGCCTGAGCGGACGGCGGGGTCCCCGCCGCCTGAGCGGATGTGCGGGCACCGCTGACCGGTCGCCGTCAGCAGGTCGCGGCCGGCAGGTCGCGGGCGGACCGTCGGCAGATTGCCGGGCGGGCGTCAGCAGGTCGCGGGCTCCGGGCCGGTCGCGTCGGCGGATTCCGCCGGCGGCTCCGGCAGCGCCGTGCGGCCGAACTCGGCGGTCAGCGCCGCCGCGCCGACGACGCCGAGCGACGCCCAGGAGCCCATCAGCAGGCTGCGGGGTCGCCAGGTCGGTTGGAACTTCGCGCAGAACCGGTAGAGCGGACCGAGTTCGATCCACCGGTCGAACGCGCGCACCAGGACCCCGCCGACCCGCCCCGCCGCTCCGGAGGACTCGAACACTCCGCGAAGCCCGGCGAAGTTCAGCGACACCTCCTCGGCGTCGTTCGCGGCGCCGTACGCCACCATCTCGACGATCAACCGTTCGACCACGCCGTTGGGTGCCCGCCGGCCGCGCGGGGCGACGTCCAGGGTCAGCGTCCGGCCCCCCGCGCAGACCGCGAAGCGGGCGAACGCCACCGGCTCGCCCGACGGCAGGCTGGCCACCGCGACCAGGCAGTCTTCCCGCGGAACGAGGATCTGGTCGAGGTTCATCGCGAAGCCGCGCTCGCGGCGGCCGGCCAGCCAATCGTCGAGCACCGGCCGCAGGGACGTGGCCAGGTGCGCGGTCAGGGGGCCGATGTCCACGCCCACCCCGGCATTACGGGTACGCGCGACCGCCTGGCGCACGTTGCGCATCCGGCGGGATGCGAGGCTGAACGTCGCCGGGTGCACGATCGCCTCGTCGCCGATCACCAGGCCGCGCAGGCCGTACCCGGCCCAGCGCGCCCGCATCGGTTCGCTGGCGCCGAGCACCGCGGGCCGCCAGCCGTTGCGCACGCAGGTGGCCACGAACTCGGCGATCGCCGCGTCGGCGGAGTCCGGGTGGCCGACCGGGTCACCGCCGGCCAGGGCGGTACCGAAGAACACCCGGTAGCCGATCGCGCAGCGCCCGTCCGGGCTGAAGGCGTAGGTCTTGTCGTGGCGGGTGGCGAACGGCGCGAGGCTGTCCGCGCCGGCGTGCCAGGCCAGGGCTGTGACCGACGAGCGCTGCGCCGCGTTCGCCGGCTGCGGTGGCCCGGCCGCCGCGAGTGCCAGCAGCAGCACGACCACCCCACCGCCGGCCACCAGCACGGACAGCGCCGGGCCGACCGCGGCGTGGGCGGTGATCGGAGCCGGCGGAGCCGTGGTCGTGATGAAGTCGGCGAGCATCGCGCTGCCGACCGTCCGGGGCCCGGCCCGGTCGACGGCCAGCTCCCAGCCGATTCCGGCGACCACCAGGATCAGCACGCCCGCGCCGAGTTGGGCGGCCAGGCGCAGCCGCCGGGTGTCCGGCCGGGTGGGGAACTCGGCGCGCAGCGCGAACAGCCCGATCAGCACCGCGCCGAGCAGCGTCACCCGCACCGGCCGACCGGGCATCGCGCGCAGCGCCGCGAGTGCCAGCGCGGCCATCGCGAGGTGGAGGGAGAGCCGGCGCCGTCCGGCGGCACCGTGCGCGAGGATCACCATCACCAGGCCGATGGTCAGCGCCTGCGGCCGGGGCATCGGCCCGCCCGCGAAGAGGCTCGCGGCATGGCGGCAGATCCGGCCGGAGTGGTGTGGCGCGGTCGCCGTGGCAAGGTCGATCACACCGATGGCCGCCGGGAATGCGGCCAGCACTCGAACATGTACGCCCTGCATGCCGTCCACGGTACTGATCCGCCCAGCATTTTCCGGCCGTCCGGGCTCCGGCCGTACCGTAGTGACTGAACCTTTACCGCAAGGGAGCCGAGGATGCCGATCCACCGCCTCAACCACGCAGTGCTCTACGTCCGGGACGTCCGGCGCAGTGTTGATTTCTACCGCGACGTCCTGGGTTTCCGCCCGGTCAGCGACATGGCCGGGCTGTCGGGCGCCGCCTTCCTGCAGGCTCCCGACTCGACCAACGACCACGACCTCGGCCTCTTCGAGATCGGCGCCGACGCCGGTCCGTCGCTGGCCGGCCGCGCCACGGTCGGCCTCTACCACCTGGCATGGGAGGTCGACACCCTCGACGAGCTGGAACGGCTGCAAGGCGCGCTGACCCGGGCCGGCGCGCTGGTGGGAGCGAGCGACCACGGTACGACCAAGAGCCTGTACGGCGAGGACCCGGACGGCCTGGAGTTCGAGATCGCCTGGATCATCCCGGCGGACCGGCTCGACGACGAGGCGCGCTCGGCCCGGACCCGCATCGGTCGGCTGGACCTTGAGCGGGAGAAGGCGCGCTACGGCGGCCAGACCCGTGGCGGCGTAGGCATCTCGATCCCGGGCTGAGGCCCGGGCTCAACCCAGCCGGTGGGTGCACACCTGTGGCGACTTTGCCGCGATGTTCTCCCCGGAGGCGCTGTAGAACGCCGCGACGACGTAGCAGTAGTCGACCGCCGCGTTCACGCCGTTCTGCGTGTACGAGGTGGTGCCCGGATCGGCAGACCCCAACAGGAGGAGTTGGGTGCCCTCGGGCGAGCCGAGCACGGCGAACGGGGCGGTGCCGTCGGTCGGGTCGGTCCAGGTCACGGTGACGCTGGTGCCCTTGTCGGTCAGTTTGACGTTGGTGGGCGCGCCCTGGTTGGTCAGACCGAGGGTACGGGTGGCGGACGGGTTGGGGTTCGGGTCGGCGTTCCGGGACGAGCCGCTCCGCAGGCTGGCCACGACGCCGAGCACCACGATCAGCAGGAGCACCGTTCCTGCCCCGGCGGCGATCAGCGGCCATCGGAGCCGACCCGGGGCCGTCTCGCCGGGCCACGCGCCATCGGGCATATCCGGAGCGGCGCGGTGGTCGGCGGTGCGGGCGGGGCCACCGTACGACATCGGTGGGCCGGACATGGGTGGGCCGGACATGGGCCGCCCCGACGACGGTGGCCCCGACATCGGTGGGCCGGACATGGGTGGCCCGGACATGGGCCGCCCCGACGACGGTGGCCCCGACATGGGTGGGCCGGACATCGGCGGGCCGGACATCGGGGGAGCCGACGACGGTGGCCCGGACAGCGGCCGGTTCGACATCGGTGGGCCGGACGACGGCGGGCTCGACATCGGGCGGCTCGACATCGGGGAGCCGGTCAGCGGCGGGCTCGACACCGGCGGTCCCGACATCGGCCGGGCCGACGGCGGGTGAGACGGCTGGTCGGCCGGAGGGTACTGCGCCGGCGCCCCGTACGGTGCGGAGCCGTACGGCGGCGTCCCCTGGCGTTCGGCCGGGGACGGTGGGGCCGAGACCGGGCCGGGGTACGACGGGGTCGGCGGCGCCGAGACCGGAGGCTGGACCTGTCGCGGTGGCGACGCCGGGTTCAGGGTCGGGCGGACCTCGGTCGGCTGGGTCAGCGCCGACCCGCGGACGGGCTCTCCGGACGGCAGGCTCTCCGCCGGTGGTTCGTCACCCGGCTCCGGCGACGGGCCGGGCGCGGCTTCGGGCTCGCCCGGCTCCACGGCCGGCCGCCCGGCCCGCTCGCGGATCGGCTGGTCGCGCCAGGTGATGGTCGACGCGGCAGCGGCTTCCTTGGCCGCCGGGTCGAGCGCCGGCGCGATCGGTTCCGGGATGGAATCGGAACGCCGCGTGGGTGCCGCCTGCGGCCAGCGGAACGCGTCGCGCGGAGCGGTGGTGGGTGTGCTCGGCCAGCCCCCTACCGATGGGGGCGGCATCTGCGGCGGGGCCGATACCGGTGGCGGGGCGGATACCGGTGGCTGCGCCGGATTCGGGGCCGGCGGCATCGGGGGCACCTGATGCGGCGCGGACCCCTGATGCGACGCGGTTCCCTGATGCGGTGCGGACAACTGCGGTGCGGTGGGTAGTTGCGGCGCGGCCGGGAGGTGCGGTGCCGCCGAAAGGTGCGGCGCCGCCGGAGGCGGCTCGGACGGGCCCGGCACCGACTCCTCGGGCAGCGCCCGGTAGGCCTGGTAGCGGAGGACCTCCGCGAACGTGTACGCGCTGGGATGCCGCTGCCGCGGGTCCTTGGCCAGCGCGCGGAACAGTTCCCGTTGCAGCCACTCGGGAACGTCCGGCCGGGGAACCCGTGGCGCCGGCTCGTGCAGGACCCGGTCACGCAGGCTGTCGAGATCCTGCGCCGCTCGCCCCGGCTCGGCGAACGGTGGCCGGCCGACCAGCAGGTGCCACAGGGTGGAGGCCAGGCTGTACAGGTCGGAGGCGGGCGTCTGGCTGTCCTTGCGCATCGCCTCGGGTGACGCATGGTGCGGTGTCATCCGGTCCAGGCTGGTGGTGCCCGCCAGCTGGTGGGGTGCGCGGGCGATGCCGAAGTCGGCCAGTGCGGGACCGAAGGCGGACCGCAGGATGTTGGACGGCTTCACGTCCCGGTGCAGAACGCCGACATCGTGCGCCGCCTGCAACGCCTCCGCGATCTTCATGCCGACGTCGACCACCTCGTCGACCGGCAGCGGTCCGCGTTGCTTGAGGATCTGGCCGTACGAGCCGCCGGGACAGTATTCCATCACGATGTATGGATTGCCGGCGTTGGTGGTACCGGTGTCGATGATGCCGACGATGTGCGGCTGGCTCGACAGCAGCACGGTCGTCTCCAGCTCACGCTGGTACTGCGCGTGGGTGGCGGCGTCGCCGTCGACGAGCAGCACCTTGATGGCGACGGTACGGGCCAGCCTGGTCTGCACGGCGCGGAACACCAGTGACGTGCTGCCGGTGCTGATCAGCGTCGCGTCGCGGTACCCGGGCAGGTCGGGTACCAGGGGCTCAATGCTCATGCGCGGGTCCACTGGGCCGGAGGTTACCAGTTGGTGTCGAAGGCCGGACTCCGGGCGCACCCGGGCGGCGGCGTACCACCACCACGTCAGCGCACGCCGTCGTAGTCGGCCAGCACCCGACTGTACGCCTCGGCGACGGCGGCCAGTCGGTCGGCGCTGAACCGGTCCGGCTCGCGCCGGTAGAGCGCGCGCCCCTCGCTGGAGGTGAACGCGCCGGCCGGCACGGCGGAGGCACCGGGCGGGATGAACTTGGCGACCTCTCGCTGTGCCGCCAGCGCCCGGGCCATGGCCGCCCGACCACGGGCCCGCTGACGGCCGTCGCCGGTGGGTTCCAGCGTCGCCGACCGGGCTTCCCGGTCCGCGACGAGCGCGAACTGGCCCGGGCAGATGATCTGGGACGGCGCCGGGCCGCCGAACGCCGGTGGCGGCGGCGGTGTCGCCGGATCGAGAGTGAACACGAACCCGCGGGAAACCCCGCACCGGGGGCAGATGCCCTGATACGCCGCGTCCAGCGAGCCGTTCGTCCCGGCCTGGAGCCGGTGACGGACGTCCACGGCGGACTCACCACACGAGCAGGCATGCAGATCTATGTATAACCGGCACTCTGGCGCGGAGCGGGCAACCAGCACGGGCAAACGCTACCGGAGCGTCCGGTGGATCGGCGAACGGAGTCAGAGCCTTATGGCAAACCCAGCTGAGGTTTGCCAGCAGGCTCCTACTTGGTGGCCGCGAGCAGGTCGTCGAGGACCAGGGTGCGCAGGTCGTCGCGATCGGGCATCCGACCCAGTGCGCGCAGCCGCCCGGACTGCACCTTGCGCATGCCCTCCAGGAGCTTGCGGGCCTCGCGTGCGTTGCCGAAGTTCTGGTCGCGGTCGATCTGGGCGAACCACTCGCGCAGCGCGTCGTCGAGACCGGCCCCGAGCAGGTAGTCGTCGTTGTGCGCGATCCGCTTGACGATGAGCAACAGCTCGTCCGGGGAGTAGTTCTCGAACTCCAGGGTCTTCGCGAACCGCGAGGCCAGACCGGCGTTGGCGTCCAGGAATTCGAGCATCTCGCCGGTGTATCCGGCCACGATGACCGCGATCGCGTCGCGGTGGTCCTCCATCAGCTTCACCAGCGAGTCGATGGCCTCGCGACCGAAGTCGGCGCCGCCGCCGCTGGAGCGCGACAGGGTGTACGCCTCGTCGATGAACAGCACCCCGCCGAGCGCCTCCTCGAACACCGCGGTGGTCTTCTCCGCGGTGTGGCCGATGTACTGACCGACCAGGTCGCGCCGGGCGACCTCCTTGAACTTGCCGTCGGGCAGCACACCGAGCGCCTTGAGCAGTTCGCCGTAGATGCGCGCCACGGTGGTCTTTCCGGTGCCGGGTGCGCCGGTGAAGATGAGGTGGTGGCTGACCGCGCCGACGGCAAGCCCGGCGTTGCGCCGCCACTCGTTGACCTGGATCTCGTCGATCAGCGCGCGTACCTCGGCCTTGACTCCGGCCAGGCCGATCATCGTGTCCAACTGGGCGAGCAGCTTCTCGACCTTCTCCGGGTCGAGCTGGCCCCCGCCGCCCTCCGGCCCATGGTCGGCACTGCGCGGGCCGACGGTGCCGCCCCGGGCCTCGACGATCGTGGGCGTGGCGCCCTCGTCGACGTGGATCCCGGGTGCCGCGCTGTCTTCGATCGTGCAGCCCTCGATGAGTCCCCGGCAGCCCCGCCCGACCATGATGCCCACGCCCCGGGCGCCGACGATCCGGCAGCTGCGCAGGATCGGCGCGCTCTGGTTGGCGATCGATATGCCGACGTCGCCGGACCGGGCGATCTCGCAGTGCTCCAGCGTCGGGCGGCCCGCCTGGTACACGTACACACCGCGGTATCCGCTGCCGCTGACCGTGGTGTCGCGGATGGTCGGATCGGCACCGAGCCGGACGATGATGCCGTCTTCGGCGACGTCGCGGACCTCGCACTTGTCGATGACGCCGCTGGAATCCTCGATGAGGATGCCGAACTGGCCGCCGGTCACCGTCACGTCGGTGGCTTCGATGGTGGCGCCGTCGGTGACGCTGAGCGCGGCGCCGTAGCGCGCGGTCGCCTCGCATTGGCGGATCTGCAGGCGCCCGCGCATCACGCTGACCGCGGCCGCGTCGGTCGCGCGCAGCGCCAGGCCCTGCAGGGTGACCTGGCTGTCGCGGCAGGTGATCGCGGACCCCCCGAGCGACTCCGCGTCGATGACCACGCTTCCGGCGTCACCGCCGGCGACCAGGCTGACCGTGCGCCCGTCGAGCCGCAGCGCCTCCGTGTACCTGCCGGGTGCGATGGTGATGACCGCGTCGTTGCCGGCCACCTCGAGCGCGTCACGGATGGTAGGGAACGCGCCGGACTGGTGCGGGGAAACCGATAGTGTGCGCGCCATGGCTCCGCCTGCTCGGGGGTGTAGGACGGTCGAACTTTACCGCAGCAGGTCGCGGGTCCGGCCGCCCGGACCGCGGCTCGGTCGCTGTGCGCACTGTGGCCCGGTCGCTGTCCGGACCGCGGCTGGGTCGCTGTCCGCACCGCGGCTGGGTCGCGGCCCGCACCGCGGCTCGGTCGCTGGCGGGCCGGGGCGCGGGCCCGCCCAAGGGGCGGCGACGCGCGGCGTGACCCGCGTCGGTAGGGTCGTGCGGGCGACCCGGCGGTCGATGAAGGGGGGCGATAATGGCGCAACCTACCTGGGCACCGGTCAACGACAGCGAGTCGGCGATGGCCGAGGCGTTGCGGCGCGGCGACAGCCAGGCGTATTTCCAGGCGCTGGCGGCCGCGACCCTGTACCTGCCCGCGTTCAACGAGCCCGGGCCGCAGCAACTGGTGACCGTGAAGTCGGGCGAGGACACCTACCTCATCGTGTTCACCTCCGCCGAGGGGTTGGCTCGCCGGCTGACCGGCGTGGACTCGTTCCGCACGACGAGTTATCCGGAGCTGCGGGCGAAGTGGCCGGACCCCGCGTGGATGCTCGCCGTCGACCCGGATTCGCCGATCCAGGGGTTCATGCCGATCGGCATCGTCAGCGAGGGGGCCGCGGGGCGGGTGGTGCTGCCGGCGGTACCCGAGGACGTCGTACCCGGTGATGGGTTTCCCGCGACGGGGCAGGCGCCGCCGGGGGAGGGGCTCAGCTCGGCCAGCCTCGACGGGGTCAGGCCGGCGAACCAGACCGAGCGGGACATGCTCGACGCGCTGCGTTCGGCCGATGTCGACGCGGTGATCCGCGCGCTCGTCCTCGCCGAGGTCTACCTGTCCACGGACCGGCCGGTGGCCGGCTCCGCCACGCCCGGGCCGGACTTCCCCTGGCGGGCCGCTGACGCGCGTACCCGCACGATCCCGGTGTTCACGTCGGTCGGTCGGCTGGTCGACGCCGTACCGCGGGGCACGCCCAGCGTCGCGCTGCCGTTCCTCGACCTCGCGCTGGGCTGGCCGGGACCGGCCTGGCGGCTGGTGGTGAACCCGGGATCGGAGCTGGAGCTGACCTTCCCCGGCGAGCACGTGCTCGGCTTCGTGGGATGGGCGGAGGAGCTGGTGCACGGGCCGGCGGTCCACCGCTCGCCCGACGACACCGCCGGGTCCGGGCCGCGGGGGCTGCCCGGACTCCGGGACGTGCCCGGGCCCCGTGACACCGCCGAGTCGCACGAGATGCCCGAGCCGCGCCGGCCGACCGTGGATTTCGCGCGGGCGGCCGTGGTGTCGCCGGAACCGGCCGTGGTGTCGCCGGAACCGGCCGTGGTATCGCCGGAACCGGTCGGGGCGGTGCCAGTCGAAGTGCCACAGAAGCTGGCCGAAGTGCTGCAGAAGATTGTGCCCCACCGGCAGGTCGAGTCGTACCTGCACGGCCACTGGAGCCAGGTCAGCGGGCCCGTGCACCGCTACGCCGAGCTTCGCGACCCGCGTACGCCGGCCGAGTTGCACGCGGCGACCGGCGGGGCGGGCGGCGTCTTCCAGGCCGACGATCCGTCGGTTCACGTGATCCGCTGGACGGCGGACTGCCCCGGGCTGTACCGCCCCCTCCCGCCGGCACCGGACGCGGGGCCGGGGGAAACGCCGGTCGCGATGCTGTCCACCCACGCGGTCACCCTGCCGCACGGCGCGCAGCTGCACCGGCTGGACCGCGACGCCGGGCCGAGGTGGCTGGCCAGCTACGACGCCGACGTGCAGCAATGGGTACCGGCGCCGGAACCCGGCCTTCTCCGCCAGGCGCTGATCGCATGAGCACCGTCAACGGGTACCGTGCGCGCTGGCAGGGGCGCGACTTCGAGGCGAGTCCCGACGGCGACCTGCTGCGGCTCTACGTGAGCGGCCCCGAGCCCGGCTTCGAGGCGGTGCGCCCGGACCGGTACCGCCGGCTGGTCCCGGCCCGGGAAGCGGAGTGGTTCGGCTACGTGCGCACGGTCGCGACCCTGCGCGGGGAACCCGTCGTCGTCCTCGTCGAGCGCGACGGTCAGGCGCTCGTGGAGTACTGCGGTGACCTGCCGTACGGGCCCGAGTGGTGGCCCGCCGACCGTCCCGAGCCCAGCGTGTGCTGGGCCTGGGTCAGCCTCGTGGAGCTGTCGGATCCACGGTTGGAGCGCTGGCCAGCAGCGTGAGCCACGGTGGGCGGCGCGGCTTCGGCAGAGCGTCGCCCACGCCGTCGGGCCGGAACAGCTCGGCGCGTCCACCATCGATCGCCCGGTCGGCGGCGGCGGACAGCGACGGCGGCGCCGTGGTGAGCCCGGCCAGCAGTGCCGGGAAGTCCGCGGCGCAGCGCAGTAGCAGGTCCCGGCAGATCACGGCCGGCTCGTACCGCTCGTCGTCGCGCGCGTCGTCATCGTCCCAGTACCAGACCGATCCGGTGTCCTGGCCGCGTACCTTCAGCACGAGCAGGCCACCCTGCACGTGCCCGATGGCGAGGAAGTCCCGGGTGAGCCGGTCGCGCAGCCACAGGTTCGCGTAGGCGAGGTCCTGCATCCGGTCCTCGGCCGCGAGCCCGAACAGGGGCTGGTCGAGCAGCAGCCCGGTGCCGGGCAGCACCGCCGCCGCCAGGGGCAGGCCGCCGTTGGTCGTACCGAGGAAGTCGCGGTACCCGTCGGGCAGCCGGTACCCGAGCCAGCCCTCCAGCTTCTCGATCGCCTCGGCGGACACGGTGCGTACCGGCCGGAACCGCACCGGCGCGCCCGTCTCGTCCGCGTTGCCGGTACCGCCAGGATTCCCGGTCGGCAGTCCCCGGCCCGCCACGGTGACCCGCATGCCGCTCACGCCGCCCCGGTGCCGGAACGCCGCGTGCAGCTCGACCGGCACCAGGGCCAGGTGCCGCGTGGCGCCGAGGTGCGCCCAGACCCACCCGGCCGGGGCACGGTCGGCCGCGTACGCCCCGGCCGCGGCACCCGCGATGGCGCGGGCCACCAGGCGGTTGGCGATGAGTACGTCGACCAGGCGGGCCTCGTCGACCGTGACGCCCGACGGCACCGGTGCGATCCGCACCATGGCGGCCGCGTACGGCTGCCAGTCAGGATATCCGCGCAGATCGATGTATACGCCATGCCGGTACCGCAGGCGCAGCGGCGGCGGCCGCAGGTGCACGACGCGGCCGGCCGCCGACGACCCGACCGGTACCCAGTTGGTCAGCTGCTCCCACCACCCAGGACCGGCCGGTGCTCGGGCTGGTATGCGGGCTGCTCGGTACGGCTGGTCAGCACCGGTCCGCCCGGCGTCGCCACCACCCAGGCCTCCTCGTCGGCGACCACCCGCGACGCGTCCTCGTGCTCCGCCGCGTGATCCGGGGCATCCTGCCACGGCTGGTCGGCCGCGACCCGGCGCCGGGAGGACAGTTCGGACGGTCCGGTCTGCTGGTGGGCCGTTCCGCCGGAGGTGTGCACCCCGCGCAGCCCGCGTGGGATCTCGTCGAGCCGCTCGTCCTTGGCGCCCTTGCCGCGATGCCGCCCCGGGCTGCCGAGTACCGGCCGGATGGTGCCGGGCTGGCCCGGCTCGCCGAACGACTCGCCGAACACCTCGTCGGCGGGCCCGGTGGAACCCGGGGCACCCCGCCCCTGCCTGGCCGCCTTGAGGACGGACGGCGAGGTGCCGGGGCGGGTCGGACCGAGTTGCCCCGGTGGCTCGTTCGCCGGACTGTTCGGTATGCCGGTCGTACGCCGGCCGCCCAGTACCGGTGCCGTGGTGCCGCTGGTCCCGTGCCCGAACAGTTCCTCCTCGCCGTACCCCGGCGCGCCCGGGCGGGATTCGTTCTCGCTCGCGCCGCCCCGCGCGCCGCCCCGGCGACCGGGCGTGCCCTCGGGCTCACCACCGCTCGGCGAACGGGCACCCGGACGGGACAGGGCGGGGCGGCCCATGCCCCCGGGCGGTGCCTCGCTCTGCGCCGAGGCGCCCGACGGGCGCAGCACACCCTGCTTGCTCAGCATGCTCTTGAGGCCGCTCGTGCTTTCGGGTGCGCCGACGGCGGTCGCCGACTTGCCGAACAGGCCCGCCGGCGAGCCGCCGGGAAGGCCCGCCGGTCCGGACGACAGGCTGGGCGGCGGCATCAGCCCCAACAGCACCGCGGTCTCCGGACTCAGCAGCGGCGAGAGCCCCGGCTGCGACCCGGGTAGCGGCACCGGCGTTTCCGCCATCGGGGCCGGCGGTGGCGGCGGAGCCGACGCCACCGCGATGAGTTCCTGCAGGGTGCTCGGCGGCGGGACGGCGCCCGGTGTCCGGGCCGCCGGTGGCGGGCTCGCCCCCGGCGCACCGGGTGGCGGCGCACCGGGCGCGCCGCCCGGTGGCGGTGCGCCGGGACCGGGGGCGCCGGGCATGTTCGCCTTCATCGGGTCGTCGATGACCGCGTTGGAGGGCCCCTCGAAGCGGCTGCCACGCCCGGAGGCGAAGTTGGTCTCCATCTGGTGGAAGTACGTCTGCGACAGGTTGTACGCGATGCCCTGAGCCTTGACGCTCCACTTGCGCCAGATCGCCGTGTTGTGCTCGTAGATCTGGCTGATCATGTCGGCGACCGGTCCGGGAAGCTGCTTGCGCTGGCCCTCCGGAATCTTCGTCGGGTCGTAGGTCCAGTCCTGGAGCAGGGTGGCCTTGTCGGCCGCCGCCTCCTGCTGGTAGCTGCGCCACGCGTCGTCGATGTCGCGGTGCGCCTGCAGAACGGCGTCGGACAGCGCGCGCAGGCCCCGCACGTTGGCGTTGGCGGCGTCGGTCCACTGCTTGATCGAGTACAGGCTGGCTCCGGGGCCCCAGCGCAGGAACTCGGTCGCGGCCGGCGAGGACCAGCCCCCGAACCCGCTCTTGTTGCCGCCGTGTAGGGCGTCGGCGTTGTCCGAGACGGTCTTTCCGACCGCGTCGAGCAGTTGGACGACCTTCACCCAGTAGTCGGCGAGCGCGGAGATGGTGCCCGGCTGCTGCGCTTTGATCGCCGCCCGGATGTTCTGGATGTCCACCTGCATGCTGGACAGCTTCTGCTCGTCATAGTCGTACGGGTACTGGAAGTTGCTGTCCGGCGGGGGAGTCCTCTGGAAGCCCTGGGGGACGTTCCACTGCGAATAGGTGCCGTCGTCGCCGGACATCCCGTTGTAGGTGTCGCCCTGGTAGCCGTAGTTGTCGCCGCTGGTGTCCTTGGCGCCGGTGTCCTTCTCGCCGCTCATCGCCCGGCCCCCTGCGGGACGGTCGCGGGGCCGTGGCCGGCCATCCTCGCGGTGCTCACTGCATCACCCGGTGCGTGAAGGTCGTGTCGTCCCGGTCGGCAACCGTCTTCGGGTCGTTGTCGCCCTTCTGGTTGCTGATGTCGGTGTCGTTGTTGCCCACGGCCTGCCGGTCGGTCGTCGACGTGGTGTTTCCCTTCGAGTCCTGGCTGTACGACGTGGTGTCGGTCTCGGTGCTGCCGTCGGTGTTCTCCGTCTTGGTCTGGGTGCCGCTCGGCGTCGACTTCCCCTTCGAGACCGTGCTCGTCTCGGTCGTGGTGACCTTGGTGCCGTCCGCCTTGGTGGTGGTCGTCGTGGTCTGCTTCGAGACGTCGTGGTAGACGCCGTCCTTGTCGGGCGTCTGGGTCACCACGGTGGTGGTGCCGCCGTGCGTCGTGGTGACCTGGCAGTTCGACGACTGGGTCTTGCCGTCCGAGCCGACGACGTAGGTGGTGGTGTACGAGGGGCCGCCGTACTCGCCACCCGACTCCTCGATCTTGATCGAGCTGCCGTCCGGGTAGGTGACCGTGGTGACCTTCGTTTGGTGGTCGGACGGGCCCATGTACGTGACGGACACCGTGCCGCCCATCTGGCTCGGATCGGCGGCGTTGCTGACCGCCGCGGCGTTGGCCTGCGCCTCGTTGAACCCGTCTCCGTGCTCGTCCAGCCAGGTCTTGCCGATGCCCTTGGCCAGCCCGGACGGTCGATCCCCACCGAGGCCGAACGCGAAGTCGACCCCGTCCACCTTGATGAGGCTGTTGAGGTCGTGCGAGCTGCCGTCGTCGTTGAGGTGGTACGCGTCGGAGATGGTCTGCGCCGCGTAGGCCGTGTTCTGCAGCCCGACGTGCAGGTCGGTCAGCATGGAGATCAGGTCCTTGAAGTTGTTCCCGAGCATCGACGCGGCCAGCGTGCCCTCCGGGAACGAGGGGTGGCTGCTGCGGAACGCCTGGTCGCCCAGTTGGGTCATCTGGTAGAGCGACATCGCCGCGGGCTGCAGGTCCATGGCTGCCGTCTGCATGTTGAGCGCGTACTGCGAGAGGGAACCGAAGTCCGCCTTGATGGTCTGATAGCTCGACAGCCATTGCTGCGAACCAGTATTGATGCTGGTCTGCTTGGCATAGGGGTCGGGCGTGCCGCTCGGCGGATCGGTGGTCACTGTGCGCTCCCTCGGTTTCCCCGTCTTCTTCGAGTTAGTGCAGCGGTGCTCCGGCCCGGTGATCAGACCGTGCCCGACTGGAGCGTAGTCGTCCCGCACACGCTTCGGTAGGCGGGGCGCGGCTGCGGCTCGCCGGCGGATGCCGTACGCACAATCACTGCACGCGACTTCGCCATCACCCGCGGGCGCGATCCTGGGTCGCGGAGGCGCGTCGCGGACGCATCGATTCATCACCGATGCTGATCGCCTTGCCCCGCTTACCTACGGTGGGCTTACGATGTCGTGACCGCGTCCGCGGCCACACGACGTGTGGTCCGGGAGCGGGCGACGACCTGAGCGGCTGCGGGGGAGGTGCCATGGTCGAGCGACCAGACTGGGGTGCGCTGTACGGCGCGTTCGAGGACCTGGGCCGCGCCGTCGGCGGGCTGGAAGAGAAGCACCGGAAGATCATGAAGATCACCGGTGTCGGCTGGTCCGACGACCGGATGATTAAGGCCGTGGTCGGCCCGCGTGGCCAACTCGTCGACATCGAGGTCGACCCGAGGATCTACCGCAAGCCCAACTCCAAGGCGCTGTCCGCCGCGATCCTGGCCGCCGTCCGGGTCGCGATCGCCGACGTGAACAGCCAGACCATGGAGATGCTCGACCGGGACGTCCCAGCCGACCTGCGGATAAAGAAGGTCGGTTCGCTGGACGTGCGGCGGCTGATGGAAACCCCCGACAGTGACCTGGCGCGCGAGGATGGTGAATGAGGATGGGTTCGTCCTTTATGAGCATCGGCGACGGCGGACCCGACGCCATCCTCGACCTCGGGCTGCGGGTGAAGACCGCCGGTGACGACTTCGTCGACCAGGCCCAGTCGCTCGCCCAGGCGATCCAGGAGATCGAGGACCAGAGGCCGTGGGGCGACGGCGACAAGTACGCGGTGGCGTTTCTGAAGAACTACGCGGCCAAGCCCCCGGGCTCGGATCTGCCGGCGAACGACGCGGTCCGCAAGGGCCTGGGCGACTCCGGCACGTCGCTGTCGAACATCGGCTCGACGGTGGTCGAGACGATGGCCAAGTACTCGGCCACCGACCAGGGCAGTTCCACGGCGATCGACTCCGCGACGCGAAGCGTCTGATCAGGGCGGTGGGGCATCACCGTATCCGCCGACCATCTGATGGCTAACGGAGTTTGACGCGTGGGTGTGGGCGACGGTGTCGACGATGTGCTCGACCCGATCCTGGGCTGGTTCCGCGAGATCGAGCAGCACTGCCCCTGGATCGTGTCGAAGGTTCTCGGATTCCTCGTCGACATCCCTGAGGGCCACGAAGGCCAGATGTACAACCTGGCCGACGCGTACGGCAAAGCGGCCCAGGCGATGTCGGACCACCTCGACAACATCACCTCGCTGAGCGACCCCATCAACAGCATGTGGAGCGGGGACGGGGCGGCGGCGTCGTTCCAGGAGACCTGGTCCGGCTACATCGAACAGTGCGGCAACTCCATCACGTCCCTCAACGGCATGCAGCAGATGACGCAGAGCGCCGGCCTTGAGATGGAAATGATGAAGTACATGGCGGCCCTCAACCTGTACATGTTGGCCGACGCCGTGTACACCGCCCTCTCGACGCTGTGGGTCCCGCTCCTGCCCGAGGCTCTCGTGGGCGGTGCCGAGGTCACGTGCGAGGTCGGCATCAAGATGGCCGGCAAGGAGTTGCTCACCAGCCTGCTGAAGAACAGGTTCACCGAGGTTGTCGCCAACTTCGCCAAGTTCCTCGGTGAGAAGGCACTGCCGACGTTCCTGAAGGACGGCGGCGAGAGCGTGCTGACCGACGCCGGCAAGTCCGCGCTCACCGACGCGGGGGACAGTCTGCTCACCGACGCCGGCAAGTCCGCCCTCACCGACGCCGGGGACAGTCTGCTCACCGACGCCGGCAAGTCCGCGCTGACCGACGCGGGGGACAGCCTGCTCACCGACGCCGGCAAGTCTGCGCTGACCGATGCGGGTGATGCGGCGCTGACCGATGCCGGTGACGCCGCGCTGACCGATGCCGGCGACGCGGCGCTCACCGACGCCGGCTCGACGGGGATCAGGCAGGCCGCCACCAACTTCGGCAAGGTCGTCGGCCAGAAGCTCGTGCTGAACCCGGCCAAGTACATCGCCGAACGGCTCAGCCTCAAGGGCATCGCCGCGCGGAGCATCGCCGAGCGGGTGGCCGCGACGGAAGCCAAGGAGGCGCTGGAGGGCGGGCTGTTCAAGACGCTCGGCAAGGTGGCGGACAAGGGTCTGACGGACACTCTCGCCGAGCGGGCCGCCGGCAAGGCGGCGGTGAACCAGGCCCGGGAGATGGCGTACCAGAAGGCGCTGTCGGAGGTGACCACCAAGGAGGCGTTCAAGGAGGTCGGCCAGGGTGCGTTCCACGCCGCCGTGGGTGGCGCGAAGGGATTCGTCGAGTTCCAGCTGAAGACCACCCTCGGCTTCACCGCGCTGCAGGCGCTGGAGGGCCACCACCCCCAGCTCAGCATCGTGTCCATGAGCGAGCAGGCGCTCTCCGGGGCGGCGATCGGGGCCTTCGGCGGGCCGCTGGGCAACGTCCTGGGGCACGGCATCATCGGCTCGATGGCGTCGATGGTCGGGGGTACCGCCGCGGTCGACGGCATCAAGACGGCGATGGGGCAGAACGTCGACTGGGCCGCGGACATGAACAGCAGCATGGCGTTCGGCGGGATGATGGGCTTCCAGCACGGCCCCGTCGACCTCCAGAGGGTGTTCGACGGCAAGGTCGGCGGGATTGGCGACGGCAGGGTCGGTGCCGAGGGCGGCGGCGGTCGCGGCGGCGACGGCCGGGTCGCGATCGACGAGCCGAGTCCGACGATGGACGAGCCAGGTCCGACGATGGACGAGCCGGGCTCGTTGGCCGACGAGCCGGGTTCGACGGCCGATCAGCCGGTGGGCAGCGTGGGTACCGCCGATCCGGGCACGCACTCCGGTACAGGTGCCGCTGCCGGGCACGGCGGGGGTGCCAGCCACGCGGACTCGGACGGCGGGTCGACGGCCGGTCCGGCGCACACCGATGCCGTGACCCGGACGGAGGCGCCGTCGACCGCGGACTCGTCCGGCGCCGGCGCTGGCCCTGGCGGTGGCGGCCACAGCGGCGGTGGCGGCCGCAGCGGCGGCGGCGACCGCAGTGGCAGCGACGACGGCGGCGACCACAGCGACGACGGTGGCGGTGACAGCGGCGGCGGCGATAGCGGCGACAGCGGCGAGCACGGCGATCCGACGAACCAGCCTCCGGCCGGTCACGATCCGGTGAGCCGTGACCCGGTGAACCGCGACCCCGCCGGTCGTGACCCGGTGAGCGACGATCCGGCCGGTCGCGATCCGAGCGGTCATGACCCGGCCGGCCACGATCCTGCAGAACACGATCCGGCTGGCGACGATCCGGCTGGCCACGATCCGGCTGGCCACGATCCGGCCGGCCACGATCCGGCCGGCCACGATCCGGCTGGACATGACCCGACTGGTCGGGAGCACAGCCCCGCGGATCCGAAGGCCAGCGATCAGGGCGTCACGGGCCGCACCGACGCCGACCTGAGCCGGTCCGACCCGGCCGGTACTCCGGGAGACCACCGCGCCGACCCGCCCGCCGGCGATCCGAGGCAGGCCCACGACCCGGCCGGCGACGCATCCGTACCCGGCCCTCAGGACCCGTCGGGTACCGAGCCGGGACACGGGGACGCGGTCGTACCGACGGAGACGGCGGCGCACCTCGGCGAGTACCCGGCGGCCGACACCCCGCTGCATCCCGAGGAGTTGGCGGCGGACCAGGTCATGCTGCCGGAGCAGCGGTTCGACGACCACGTCGACGGGCAGTCCGACGTTCCGGTGCTCGACCTGGTGCCCATCCGGGACGGCGTCATGCCGACCAACCCGGTCGAGGCCCGGCAGCTCGCGGATCACCAGGCGCACCTGGGCGACGAGCACGGCTCGGAACCATCCGACGGCGGAGCCGCGGAACCGACCGGGCAGGACGGCGAGGCCGAGCTTTACCGGGGCCTGCATGACGAGGTCACGGACATCGCGCAGGAGCAGGCGGAGCTCGCCGAGGGGTTGCAGGGCGACGGCAAGTACTGGTTCGCCAAGGTGTACCACCACGTGACCGAGCACGAACTGCAGATGATCGACGATGGCCGGTACGAGCATCCGATCATGAAGATGCAGGAGGTCGTCGCGTTCCACGCCACGTACCGCGAGAACCTCGAAGCGTGGATGGACGGGCGGCACGAGGACGTCGAGCCCACGTGGCGGATCGCCTTCAAGGCCGCCGAGGAGGCCAGCGGCAACTGGCGGCCGCTGCCGAGCCTCAGGATCATGGATGCCCTGCTGCCGTCGATGCAGGCACACATCCGGTTCGACCTGCCCCGCGCGATCGCGGACGTGTACGAGAAGAACTACGCCGGTACCGGGGTGAGCCTCGACGAATTCCGCACCGACTACGACCGGATGCAGCCGGTCTTCGACGAGGCCAGTGCGGACCTGCGACCGGAGATCGCGGGACAGACGTTCGCCGTGGACCCGGGGCAGTACGGGTTCGTCCAGGACCACGGGTTCAAGTTCATCTTCGACACGCCGGGTGAGCGCGGGCGCGCCTGGGAACGGGCCTCGGACATCGTGTCCCTGCATCAGGAGGGCATCACCGATCAGGCGGAGATGCAGTCCCGACTCGAGGACTACAGCAAGGCCAGGCATCCCTTCAAGGGCCGCGGCGATTTCAAGATCGACGGGGAGAAGGTCCGCGGCTACGGCTGGTCGGACCAGCCGGAGCCGCGCCTGCACGACCCGAGCCGCCCGATCGGCACCCGGGACGTCGAGGGGCCGTCGGGTCGGGACGGCGGCGGGCCGTTGGGCCGGGGCGGCGAGGGTCCGTCGGGTCGGGGCGGCGGCGGGCCGTTGGGCCGGGGCGGCGAGGGTCCGTCGGGCCGGGACGGCGAAGGGCCGTTCGGCCAGGATGTCGAAGGCCCGTCGGGTCGGGCCGGATCGTGGCCGGAGGCACCGACCTACGATGGACCCCCGGAGTCCGCGACGACCGGGCCGGCGTGGCATACCGAACCCCCGTCAGCCCGCCCGGATCACGTCGCCGGACAGCATGAGCCGGACCCCTTCGCCGGGCACGACCCGGGGCAGGAGGCCGGCGGGTGGCGGCCTCCGGGCCACGTCGTCGGGCACGATCCGGTCCGCTCGGACGGGTATCCGCACGATTCGGCCGGGCATCTTGGCGATCCGGCCGGGCACGATTCGGCTGGGCACGACTCGGCGCCGCCGCACCACGACGTGCCGGACGACGGGCGTGACCATTCCACGCACGACGAGATCTGGTCGGATCCGCCGTGGGTGCGCGAGGGTCGCCGGCCGACCTTGGACGAGCTGATCCCGCGCAGCCAGGAAGAGGCCCAGGCGTGGAAGGCCGAGATCGGGCAGCACGTTCTCGACCAGGTGACCGGCCGTACCTTCGGTGGCGGACGGGTCGAGGGGCCGGACTACCAGAATCCGGTCGACACGAGCCAAGGCAACATCACCCTGCATCTGTCCATTGTGGACGGTGGAGGACGCCGGATGGGGCACCTCACGTACGAGGTCGCGCGGACCGACGGTCATCTCGTCGCGCACCACACCCTGATACGCATCACCACGGAGAGTGCCCGGGGTGGCGGCTTCGCCCGGGCGTTCAACGAGCACATGGAGGGCTGGTACCGCGAGTCCGGGGTCAGCCATATCGAGTTGCTCGCGTCCTCGGAGGTCGGCGGGTACGCGTGGGCCCGCGCCGGCTACGACTGGGAGCCCGGCACGAAGTACCGGGTGGATCCGATCTTCGATCGGCTGGCGCGGGAGCGGTCGGCGGTCGACAGGGACGCGGACAACCTGGAACGGTGGATGGGCGGCGACACCAGCATCGACGGCCCCGCGATCCTGGCCAAGTACCGCACCGGCACCCCGGATAGCCTGCTGGCCGACCTCCGGTGGCAGAGCGATGCGGTCGGCGCCGTGCTGGCGCGCCGGAACCTCCCGTTCGGCAGCGAGCACTACCCGACTCCGTTCGAGGTCAGCCAGGCCGGCTGGCATCCGGGGCTGGGCCGGGGAGCGGACGCGACGTGGATCGGCAAGCGCACGCTGCTGGACGCGGCAGACAACCGGGTGGTCTGGAAGGGTATCAAGGTCATCACGCCGGAGAACCTGCCGGAGCACATCGCCTACGGGTACCACCTCAGCCGGCAGGTGCTGCCGGACATTTCGGGTTCCGATGGGCAGGTCGCCGGCCCCGCGGAGGTGGTCAACACCCATGGCTGGTTCGGCGGCGGCCGGACGCTGACCGTCGAGCAGGACGCGCACGCCGACCTGGTGGTCAACGAGTCCACCCACAACGAGTCGGTCATCACCCATGACCTCAACCAGCTCACCGGTCAGCAGGTCGTCGACGTGCAGGGACCGGGGCACGACCCGGACGGTTTCAAGCAGCGGTTCGCCGACGAGATCGAGCGTTCAGGTCCGGACCAGTCGCTGGCCGAGAGCGCCCACGAGGCCGGCAACGGTCTCCGGTACCGGATCGACCTGCCCGAGTCGGGGTACGCCGAGCGTGCGCAGCAGCTCATCGACGGGCTCGCGGAGCAAGGCTATGAACCGGTACACCTGGACGGCTGGACCGGCGACCGACCCGGCATCGACATGAGCTGGCGCGATCCGGCCAGTGGTCAGGTCTTCGACGTGAGGCTGGACACCCCTGCCAGCCACGACGCCCAGCTTTCACTCGAGCAACTGGACGCCGAACTGCCCCCCGACCCCGATCTGCAGCTACGCATCCAGATCGACTCCATGCGGTGGGAGATCAATCAGCGTGCCACGATGCCCGAGATGGCCGACCGGGTGCACTTTCCCGGCGATCCCGGGCACGACGAGCCGCAGACCGGCGGCGGCGATGACGGTGGCGGCGATGACGGTGGGGGCACGCCGCCGGCCGACAGCGAGCTGCCGAACTGGTACCAGAGCGATGACGGTGGCGACATGTCGCCGGCCGACAGGGAGCCGCCGAACTGGTACCAGAGCGATGACGGTGGCGAGATGCCGCCGGCCGACAGCGAGCCGCCGAACTGGTACCAGAGCGCCGCCGACGACGCCGACTTCACCCCGCGACCCGGCTACATCGAGGACGTGCTGTCGGAAGGAGCCGAGCAGGGAGCGCCGGGTTCAAGCCGGATAGCGGACATACTGGCGGGCAGGATCGACCCGGGTGCGCCGGAGCCGCCGGACCCGGAAACGCCGGCTCGCGGCCGCATCGGAGACGTGCTTGACGGCGGTACCGACCCGGACAACGTCATCCACGCCTCGGCGGTGCCGGGCGGCGACTTCAACGGGTCCGGCGAGGAGCCGAGCCTGGACCACAGCAACGATCTGCTGGGCGCGGTACCGGACGCGATGACGGAGGTCGTGGACGGTCACGGCGGGCTCACGCTGTCCGCGCGCGACGACGGCCGGTTCGAGGTCGGCCTGCCCGACGGCGACTCGTTCACGGTCCGGGTGGAGGTCGCGCGGAACGACGTCGACGCCGCCGCGGAGTCGCACCTCAACCACGACGACGGAGAGCACGTCATCCAGCTGTCCGATCGGCTGCCAGTGGACCAGGTGGAGCGGGCGCTGGCCCACGAGATCGGTGAGATCGTCGAGGACCGGGACCGCTACCTGGCCGGCGAGCCGGCCGACCGACCCGACGCGCTGCGTCCGGGCGAGTTCGAGCCGGATACCAGGCTCAGCCCGCACGACGCCGGCCGGATCCAGGAACTGCGCGTGCTCGGCAGGGACCTGGGCAGGCTGCCCGGAGACGGCGCGCGTACGCCCGAAGAGGAGTTGGCCCACGAGCGCACGCTGCGGTCGAGCATGGCCCTGGTCGACCATCTCGGGCTGCGCGACGGCATGCCCGGAGCGCAGGAGCGCCGCCAACTCGTCCTGGACCGGCTCGGTCCGGAGCAGCGGGCACACGTCGAGCGGGTGCTCGCCGAGGCGGGCCGGTCCGACGAGGCGATGCCGGCGCATGAGCGCGCCATGCTGGCCGAGGTTCGGGCCGCCGCCGAGACCGACCAGGCTCGGCTCGACTCCCACGACCAGGAGGACGGGGCGCGGGCTGACGCAACGAGCGACGACGTCCCGCCCGACAGCGGGTCGGAACTCCCCGGCGACCGCCCCGTACCGGACTCGCTCACGCCGGAGCAGGAGCGCTGGCAGCACCTCAACGAACGGGTGGAGGAGTTCGCCGACCAGCGGGGTACGACCGCCGAGTCCGAGCTCCAGCAGTTCGTACTCCAGCGGGTGATGGCACGGATCTTCTCCAGCCATCCCGACGCGTGGATGATCAAGGGTGGCCAGACCATGCTGGCCCGCTGGCCCGACGGCCGGGCGACCAGCGACATCGACCTGGTCGGCATGGACCCGGCCGCTCTCGAGGCAGACGAGCTCAACCTGGTTCCCGCCTCGCGGGACGAGATGGTGGCGCGCTACAACGATGGCCTGGCCATGGACCTGGGTGACCACCTGACCTTCGAGCTGACCTACGACGTCGACCTCCAGCACGGCCACGGCGCCCGGCTCAAGCACACAGCGTTCTTCGACGGTCGTGAGGTCGGCGAGGTCAGCGTGGACCTGTCGCCGCCCCGGACCCGGCCGCTGTGGGCCGCGGCCGAAATGGTGGAGTTCCCGGAGCACATCCTGAGCACCGGGCACCCGGACGAGAACCCCCCGCTGCGGGTGATCTCGCTTACCGACACGCTGGCCCACAAGATCTCCGGCATGTACACGCAGGGCGTCAAGACCGAGCAGACGAAGTGCGGGGACTGCCTGCCGCGGTCGCAGGGCATGTGGTCCTGCCAGACCGGGGACCTGCCGTACCGGGTCCAGGACATGGTCGACACGCTGATGATCGCCACGCGGGGGTCCTTCGACGCCCGCACGGTCCAGACGATGCTGCACGAGGAGTTCACCTGGCGGATCGGAGAAGGCGAGCCGTTGCGGGTGCCGAGCAAGTTCTACGTGCCCAACCGCGCGTGGCGCGAAGGCTACGAGAACTACGCGGACCTCACTCCGGGCCTGCCGTTCCGGTCCATCGACGAGGCGCTTCCGACCGCCCGCGCATTCCTCGACCCGTTGCTGGACCGGGTGCATCCCGCGTCCGGGACCTGGGATCCCGAGCGGCGCGAGTGGGCCGGGTCGGAGCAGGCGGCCGGTGAGGCGGCCACACTCGGATCCCGCCAGCGGGTACTGGTGGTGGCCCATGCCAGCGGCCGGGAGGCCGGACTCGGAGGTCTGCCCGTCGCCAGCGGCGAGATCACCAGGGCGCTGGCCGGTCTGGACAACACCGAGGTCACGCTCCTCACGATCGGCGAGACCGAACCCCACGGCGACGCGAGGATCATCTCGGTGCCGGCCAACCCGGACGAGTCCCCGCGGGTCCAGATGCTGAACATCGCCCGCCGTGGCGTCGACGTCCCGGGACTGCCGCCGGTGAACAGCGACTCGTTCGACGTCGTGATCGGACATTCGCGGTTCTCCAGTGGCGCGGCGATGGAGATCCGCAACCGGAGGTACCCGTCGGCCGCGCTGGTCGACGTGCTGCACATGCCGATGGAGCGCTACGCCGAGGTCCAGGGCTGGCCGGAACGCGGCATCGAGTACGCCAGGCGGGAAGCTATCGTGATCCGCAACTCGGACCTGACCGTCGGGGTCGGACCGTTGCTGACCGACGAGGCCATGCGGCTGGCCTCGGATTCGACTCAGCCACCGAGCTTCCACGAGCTGATACCCGGGGTCGAGATTCTTGGCGAGCTGGGTGAGCCCCCGGCCGGAGACTCCTTCAATCTGCTGTTCGTCGGCCGCGCCGACGACGCGATCAAGGGGTACGACGATCTGGTGAACGCGGTGACCGAGCTACACGACCACGAAGTACCGGTCCAGCTCAGGGTCCGCGGTATCAAGCCCGACGATCTGGCGGAACAGCAGCGACTGGTCGACGAACGTGTCGGTGCCGGAGGCGTCGTCGACCTGCGCGCCTACACCACGGACCGCGCCGAACTGCTCGATGACTACCGGTGGGCCCACGCGGCCGTCATGCCATCCAAGATCGAGGGTTACGGCCTCGTCGGGGCTGAGGCGGCCGCGCACGGGCTGCCCGTGCTGGCCAACGAGGAGAGCGGCTTCGGCCAGTTCCTCCTCGACGACAACCGCTTCCCGGCCCACCTCGGTGCACCCAGCGTTGTCCGCGACGCGGGACTGGCCGGCGACCATCGCGCGCACGCGTGGTCGCAGGCGGTCACAGACCTGCGCGACCACTACGACGAGCGGCGGGCGGCGGCGGCCGAGATCAAGACGGTCCTCGGGCAGTACACCTGGGGGCACGCCGCCCGGGCTCTGTCGGAGGCCATCATCGAGGCGACTCCTGGCGCCGACAATGCCACCGCCCAGGGGCCGGCCGGATCGATCATCTCGCGGCCCGGCCTGTCGACGACCGGGCTGGCCGCGACGACCGGGCCGGGGGCAGCCCCCGGGGCATCGGCGGCAGCGCCCGCCGCACCGGTGGCCGGCAGGGCCGCACCGGCCCCGAACGGCGCACCCACCGCGCCAGCGAGCGACCCACAGACACCCCAGCGCCCGTCGACCGGGGAGGCATCGCCATGATGGTGGCGATGTGCGACCATGCAGCGCGAGGTGGGAGATGACAGCTGAGCAGGCTTTTCAGGCGATTTCCTCGGTCACCGACCGGCAGCGCGGGCTGGTGACGGCGGCGCAGATGGAGCGGCTCGGGGTGGACCGGGCCGATCGGGAGGAGCTGTCCCGGCGAGGCGCGCTGACCAAGCTGGACTGGGATGTCTTCGAGATCGTCGGCAGCCCGACGCCGCCCCGCTACGCCTACTCGTACGCGGCCTGGCTGGCGCTGCGCCCCACCAGCTTCGTCTGGGAGCGGCCCGGAGCGGGTACCGACCTGACCGCCGACGCCGTCATCTCGCACGAGTCGGCCGCCCGCGCCTGGGGGCTCGGCGCCCCGAGCCCCGGCCGCGCCACGTTGACGGCACCGGAGCCGCTACCCGCTCCACGCGGTGTCCGCGTCCTGGTGGGGACGTTGCGGACGGACGACGTGACCGTCCACCAGGGACTGCCGGTGACCATCGCGCACCGGACCATCCTCGACCTGGTCCGGAGCAGCACCGACCACCTCGAACTGCGCGGGATCATCACCGACGCCGTCCGGCTGGACCTGGTCGACCTGGCCGACCTGCACCGCGACCTCAGCCTGCTCGCCGACCAGTTCTACTTCCCGGCCACCGGTCCCGAGTTCGCCGGTTGGTTCCTCCCCAATCTCGACGACGCGGCCCTGTCGCCCCGCAACGCGCGCGCCCTCGACGCCCTGCTCGCGCCGGCGGTCGGGACCGCACCCGATGCCGGCGGCGTCACCGGCGCGACGGCGCCCCAGTCTGGCGTCGCGCCCGGCACGGGGGCCACCGGCGAGGCGGGCGCCGGAACCCTCGGCGAGTCCGCGGCCGGCGAGGGCAGGCATCGACTCGGGTCGGCAGGCTGACATGGCCGGAGGCACCGCCGACGATTTCTGGCGCGACCAGGCCGACAGAATCCGGACGCACGGTCGGCCGGGTGAGGCGAACGTCGAGGGTGACCTGCGGCGGCTGGCCGCGGCCGAACGGTACGAGCGGCTGTACTCGGCCGCCGTCCAGATGCTGACCACCCAGGGGCGCTCCGGCGTCGACGAGTGGCCGTCGCAGCGCCGGCAGCACTGGCACGATCTGGAGAACCTGCTGACCACGGGCCGTTCGGACCCGCCCGGTGCCACGGCCGACCCGGCCTGGCAGCTGGCCTCGCGGTCCGACGCGACGGGCCGACCGGTCGCGATCGCGGACGCGGTCCACGAGTGGGCCGGTCGCCTGGCCCCCCGCCCGCTGAAGCTGGACTACACCGACCTGGACGACACCGACCCGGACGGCATCGATCTGGACGGCATCGATCTGGACGGCCATGAGCCGGCCCGCACGGTCGTGGCAGTGCCGGGGCTGACCTACACGATCGTCACCCGGCTGCTCGACGAGCTGGTTCAGCGGATGGCCCCGGGCCGGCCGATCGGCGCGGTCGGTGACGGCGGACTCGACCTCGCCGCGGTCGTACAGGGGCTGGCCGACCAGCTGCGAGCGGCGGTCGGGTCAGCACAGCCGGAGCCGCGTCATGGCCGGGGCGAGTACCCCCAGCGCCTCGCGGGCGACCCGGAATCGGCCGGACCGGCGGGCTCCCGGCCGGCGTTGCGGACCCCTCAGGCCCTGGCCGCCGGGCTTGCTCTGCCGACCGCGCTGGAGAATCTCACCGCGGCGGCGCGGAACGCGGCGGAGTCGGTTCCGACCCCGAAGCAGTTGACGGCATCGGGCGACTTCTCGGTCCGCCACGCCGCCGCCGTCGCCGCGGCCGACCTGCTGGCCGGGCTGCGGACACCGGCCGGGCCGCGGTGGCGCGAGCGGCACGAGGGCATCCGGCCCGACCTGCATGTGATCACCGACTTCCGGTTCGACGGGCCGGCCGGGCGGCCGGTCGGTCTGGCCGAGCGGGCGGCCGAGATCCAGACCGCGCTGCGCGGCCTGACACCGCCCTGGCGACCGGGGCCGCAACGTCCGATGCCCGAGTCGACGCCACAGACCGGGTGGATCGCGTTGCCCGACGCGGCTGCGCTGGTGACCGCGGAACTTCTCGACGAACTGGTCGTGCGCCTGCGGCCCGGCCGGTGGATCGGCACCATCCGGATCGGCGCCTGGCCGCTGCGGGACTTCGTGCAGTCGCGGCTGCGCATACAGGCCATCGCGATCTGACCGGACCGGGCTAGGGTGGCGCGGTGACCCTCCCACTCGCTCGTAGCAGTGAAGAAGCTCACCTGTACATGACCCTCAATCCGTGCGCGTGCGGGCAGGGCCGGTTCCCGGCGGACAGCATGGTGCTGGCCAACGGCGATGAGCTCCTTCGGCGGTACGCGGCCAACTGCCCGGACTGCGGGACGGCGCGGGAGTTTCTGTTCCGGCTACCGGACGCCCCGGAGCCGCGGGTGCCCCGGGGACAGGTGTGGTTCGGGAGCGACCAGCCGTCGGAGCTGATCGACGCGGGGCAGTGGGCCTGGGTGGCCGAGCGCTATGCCGGGCTGCACCCCGCCGATCCGGAGCGGATCGGGCCGGACGAACTGCCCCGGGCGCGGGCGGACCTGGCCTTCGCGGCTGCCGCGATGGACGAGGTGGCGAAGTTCGTACCGCCGGGGGCCGACACGGTACCGGAGACGGCGTTCTGGAGCGATCGGGGCCGCGAGGAGTACCGGCGTGAACCGTTCCGGTTCCGGCGGAGCGCGATCGACGCGGTACGCGAGGCGTACCGGGGAGAGCTGGCGCGGCTGGGGTGACCCGGGCGGATCCCGCACGGGTGCGGTTCGTCCGCGGGCCGCCGAGGCCGAGGACCGCCGATGCCGGTGCGGACGCTGTGCCGGGTGCGGACGCCGATGCCGGTGCGGACGCCGATGCCGGTGCGGACGCTGTGCCGGTGGGGCCTGGGCTATGGTGAGAGGCCGGTTCAGATCGATCGACCAGGGGCGCCGAGCGCGCGGATGGGGGAGGTTCGATGGCCGCCGAGGCGGAGTCACCCCGGCTCCGGAAGCTGATGGAGCTGGCGCGCTGGCACGACGAGTGGGCCAAGCGGCACGTCGACGACGGCCAGTTCCGGCCGGAGGAGCACCCCGATCCGGACTCCGACTACAACGTGCATCACATCGACGTTGATCCATCGCCGGATGCCGAGGCCGAGTTCATGATGAGGGCACGGGAGATCATGGGCCTCGACCCCCGGACCGGCATGCCGATGACTCCGCCGCCTGGCGGCGGCACCGGCGGTACAGGCGGGCACGGCGGCACAGACGGGGACGGGCATGGCTGACGGCGCGGACGCGCTCACGGCGGCGGTCGACGCGGCGCGTGCCGGCGACCTGAACCGGCTGCGGGACCTGGTCGACTGGCCGCTGTCCGGCGCGGGCCAGATCAGCCAGTCGTTGCCGGGCGTGTTGGAGCGGGACCGGGCCGACGTGGCCGCGAGCGGCCTCGCCGAGTTGGATTCGGCGGCCACCGACCCCGTGGTCGTCGACGAGATCCTGCGCCCGCTGGCCGAACGGCTGGCCCGGGCGCAGGAGATCAGGCCGGCCGACGCGCGGGCGAGCGCGTCGGCGCTCGCGATCCTGCGGGTACCGGCGCCACCAGCCGGCCTGACCGACGCGCAGCGCGAGCGCCTGACCGACCTGAGCGAACGCGCGGCGGCGCTGCGCGATGTCTACCTGGTCGTCGACGACCGGGGTGAGGTGCCGCTGGCCGTCACGGCCGACTCCGGCCGGCTCGTGCTCGTACTGGACTGACCGCGCCGCGGTTGTCGACTGCTTGGAGGAGAGCCGTGGCGCGTCGCAACGGCGGGACACCGGCCGCCCGGTCGCGCAGGAGCCTGCGGGAGTGGGGCGCCCTGCTCGCGGCGGGCTGTGTCGTGTCGCTGTTCACCGTCGTGACCGGGGCCGCCCCCGCCGCGGCGGATGACAACTGCACCACCGTCGGGCCGTCGGCCGCACCCGTCCCCTGGGCGCAGCAACTGCTCGCCCCGGAACGGGCCTGGTCCTTCACCGAGGGGAGCGGCCAGACGGTGGCGGTGCTGGACTCCGGCGTCGACGCCAACCAGCCGCAGCTACGCGGTCACGTGGCCGCCGGGTACGACGCGGTGAAGGGCAGCGGCCCGGCGAACACCGACTGTGCCGGCTCCGGTACCCAGGTGGCCGGCGCCATCGCGGCGCAGCAGGCCGGTGCGTCGGGGATCTACGGGGTGGCGCCGGGGGTGACCATCGTGCCGGTACGGGTGGCCGGGGAGCCCGGCCAGGACGTCACCGCACCGGTCACGTCGGCGGTTCTGGCCCGGGGCATCAACTGGGCGGTGGGCCAACGGGTCGACGTGCTGGACATCTCGGCGGCAATGGCGGTCAACGATCCCGGTGTGCGCAGCGCGATCGCGAACGCCGTGTCGGCCGGCATCACGGTCGTCGCCGCGGTCGGGGACGCCGGTGCGGCCAGCGACGGCGATCCCACGCCGTACCCGGCGAGCGACCCGGACGTCATCGGGGTGGGCGCGATCGCGCAGGGCGGCACGCAGTGGGAGAACTCGGAGCACGGGAGCTACGTCGACCTCGTCGCGCCGGGCGCCGCCGTACCGGCCCTGCAACGCGAGCAGGGCCTGGTCAACGTGGAGGGGAGCACGGCTCTCGCGGCCGGGTTCGTCAGCGGCGCCGCGGCACTGACCCGGGCGCGTTGGCCGCAGCTGAGCAGAGCGCAGATCAGCGCGCGGCTGCTGGGTACCGCGACGCCGGCCGCCGGTGGCCAGAACGGTCCGGAGTACGGGCACGGGATCGTCAACCCGTACGGCGCGGTCGCCGACGACATGGTGAACCAGGCCCCGGTACCGATGTCGGCGTTCACCCCGGCGGGGCCGAGCAAAGCCGAACTGGCCCGGGAAGAGGCCTGGAGCCACGGCCGGCGGTTGGCGATCCTGCTCACCGTGATCGGGCTCGGGCTGCTGCTGGTCGTGACGGTGACCGCGATCGGCCTTCCTCGGGCCAGGCGGCGCGAATGGCGTCCGGCCTTCGCCGCGCCGGTGCCGGAGCGGGTGGAGCCGGACGAGCCAGGGCCGCCGGCCCTGTTGTTCGAGGAGCCGTCGCCGGAGCCCGGCCGACCCCGTCGATAGGGCGAGGGTGGAGACAGACGAAGCGGGCACCGGTCCGATGGGATCGGTGCCCGCCCTCGTTGAGGCGCCAGTGGGTCAGAAGCGAGCGGCCGCTGCCGCGTCGGCCTGCGCCATGTCGGCGCCGGCCTTGCCGACCTTCGCGCTGAGCTGCTGAAGCGTGCCGGCCATCTGGCCGGCGCTGCTGTGCCACTTGGCGCTGCACCCGTTGAACGCGGTGGCACCCTGACCTTCCCAGCCCTGCGCCAGCAGGTTCTTGAACGTGCGGTCCACCTGGTCGAGCTGGTCGTTCATGTGGCTGACGAAGGCAGCGATCGAACCGGAGATGGTGTCGATGCCACCGAAGTCGTAGACCAAGTCGCTCATTACGTCACCCCCGCAGAGCTGTCGTCACGTCACTGGCACCGGGCAGGTAGGTGCCGGCGACCTTGCTGATCTCGTTGGCGGCGTCGGCGTCCGTCGAGCCGAACACCTGGCTCGACTGGTTGACGTTGCCCGCCATTTCGTTCAACGCGTCGAGGAGCTTCTTCAGTTCCTGGCCCAGCTCGCCGGACACGTTCTGGAAGCTGGTACCGGCGCTGCCCTTGAACGCTGGCGCCTGCGACTCGATCTCGTTGAGCAGGCGGGTCAGGTTGAGCGTGATGTCCTCGCCGGCCTGCGTCGCGACCTGCGCCGCGTTGTTGAGCATCTCTGGAGTTACCCGTGTCTTGCCAGGCAAATTGCGTTCACCTCACTTCTTCCGGTGCCCCCGTTAGCGGTGGCCTTCTCCCCCGACAAACCCGGTGATGGTGCGCACCGGGCGGGACCGTGGTGCAGACAGCCAGGTGAGGCTATCAACGCACGCCACGACAAACCACCCGGCCGGCTCATGAACCGTCCGAGTTGGTGCTGGCGACCGGCGTCTGAGCCGCCGCCGGGTCGAGCGCCGGACCGCTCGGGATGAGCCGCGCCAGCCCGTCCGGCATGGCGACGGCGTTGCCCGGCTGGTACCCCAGCACCTTCAGCACCGCGTCGGACGCCACGGCGTACCGGATGCCCAGGTCCGTGACCAGGTAGTAGCCGCCGGCGGCGGTCGTCGAGGACGCCATCACCTGCACCACCTCGGCGTGGCCGGCCGGCACTATGACCCGGTCGGCGAGCACGGCGCCGGTCGACGTGCGGGACCCGGTGGGTGTGCCGGTGCCCGCCACCGGCAGCGTGCCGCCGAACGACACGGAGGGTGGCGCCTTCGCGTTCGTGAACTCCGCGCAGATCTGGTCGCTCGGGTTCGTCAGCTGCGCCAGCGCCGGCGGGCGTCCGGGCGGAGCGACGGCCTCGGTGTCCGGCCGCAGGTGGGTGCTGCGCGGCAACCGGGTGGAGTCGCTGACGCTGATCGGCTGCGGCTGCGCGCCTCCCTGGCCGACCACGATGTCCTTCTGCAGCTCGGTGATGGGCGCGAGGCCGTCGTCGAACACCAGCCAGTACTGGACACCTCCGCTGCCGACCTGGCTGACGAGCAGGTCGCCGATGTGGTGCCCGGTCACGGCGGGGGACGGCGTGCCGTCGTGCGTCACCGCGATCGGGTCGATGTCGGCGCCGCGGGGCAGCCCGTTGAGCCAGGCGGTGCCGCCGGCGATCGGGGTGACGATGCCGAACAGCGCCGGCAACACGTCGCTGTCGATCTGGTACCGGTTGCCGTGCCAGATCAGGTACGTCGACCTGGTCTGCGGGTCGCGGACCAGGAGGCCCTGGTCGGCCAGCGGCTGTGCCCCGGCCGGCGCCAGGGACAGGGCCAGGGTCGTGGTGGCGAGGCTGGTGGCGGAGGAGTTCGTGGTCGTGCACAGCGTCCAGGGGGCGCCGGCGGTGTGGGCCGCGTTGGGCAGCGAGTCGGGCGCGTTCGGGATGCCGAGCATGACGCCGCGCGGCACACCGACCAGCGCGGCCGAGGATTCCCGGAACACGCCGCCGCCGTTGCCCATCGTGTCGAGCAGCGCCGACGTGTAGTTCAGCATCGGGTGCAGTTGCCCGCTGTTGTACACGTAGGTGGCGCCGGTCTCCTTCTCCACGACGATCGCGCCGTTGGTCTTCCAGTTGTTGCTACCGATCTTGGTGAGCAGACCGTAGACGCCGAACCCGGCACCGACCATCACCGCGACCATCAGGCCGGCGAAGACCGCGCCGACTCCCCGGCGCAGCGGCGACTGTGCCGGATCGGTCTCCCGCATCACGAACGCGGAGATGACCCGCTGGGTCAGGAACTGGTAGGACTGCAGCTGGTCCCGACGCGACGCCATGTCTCCCTCGCCCCGACCTCACCCGCCGACCGAGGCGAACAATCCCTGGATGGTGTGGAAGACGCCGGCGACCGCGCATGCCAGCGGTACCAGCGCCATGATGGCCAGGACGTCCACGATGTCGGCGATCCGCCCGATGTACGGCGACGGAGCCCGCCTGCTGTAAACCATGCCGGCCGCCAGCACCAGCCCCGCGACCGCCGCGACGAACACGAGCAGCAGCAGCCGCACCCCGGTGTTCGAGGTGCGCACGGTGAGCCCGAGCATCATCAGGGCCAGCAGGATGATGCCGCTGCACATCAGCGGGATCCGCTGCTGCGGGGTGGGGAACAGCCGGCCGCGCAGCAGCAGTGCGGCGGCCGCCGTGACGGCGAGCAACTCGTCCACGACGGAACCGGTGGTGGTCAGCACGGCCGCGCAGCACACGCTGACGATCGCGGCGACCAGGAGCATCCCGGACAGCAGCTCGGTGGCCCGCGCCACGGCGGCGAACACGCCCTCGCGTCGCGGAGTCGGCCGGTCCTCCAGGATGTCCTCGGGCCGGTCGGGCAGCGCCGGAACCGGAAGCTTGCCCAGCCATCCGGAGATCAGCGGGTAGCCGGGCAGCATGCCGAGGGCCACGGTGATGGTGATCGCGGCGGCGCCGGCCGGGGACATGCCGGCGAAGCAGAGCAGGGCGGCGAGCATCCCGGCGAGGCCGCTGCCGATCCCGGCCACGAACACCCGCAGCGTCGCGGCGGCGCCGGCGTATCCGATGACACCGAAGACGGTCAACGCGGCCGAGGCGAGCAGCAGTTGCGGCGCGCCGAGGTGGCGCAGTGCGGTGCCGGCCGGCGCGGTCAGCAGCAGGCCGCCGACGAACGCGTACGGCAGGGCGCAGCCGGCCACCACGCCGCCGGCGACGGCGTCGGAGATGGCCCGGGACAGGACGATCCCGATCAGGGCGAGTACGGCGGCCACAGCCAGCGCGCAGCCGCCGGGCAGCGCCCAGGGCGGGCCGGACAGCAGCACCTCGGACAGGCCGAGCACGAGCACCACGGCGGCCACCGCCAGGCCGCAGCGCCGGGTCGCGGCACTGCCCCAGGATCGGCCGGATCGCCGGGCACCGCTCGCGATGACCTCGACGATGTCGTCGTAGGCCAGCTCGGGCCAGTCCATCCGGCGGGGCACGAGGTTGAGCAGTTCGCCGTCGCGGACCCCCTGCACCGCGAGGCTGCGCACCGGGTCGAGCTCGGCGCCGGTGGCCCGCCGCAGTGTCCAGCCGCCGTGCCGTTCCCCGTCGTCGGGAAGGTCGTCGCCGGCGTGGCGGAGGAGGTGTGGAAGCAGTTCGGCGACGAGTGCGTTCTCGGGTAACGCGACATCGACCCGCCGTTTCGGCGTGGCCACGGTCACCCGGGCCAGACCGAGCCCAACCGGGGCCGTCACACTGCTCACCTCCCGGGCGATTGCGGGCACGGGAGCGCACACCGGCCCCGTTCGGGGTCAACCTAGCATGCGGCGGCAGGCGCGGCGGGCCGTGCCCGCGCGGCCCCGCGGTCATGCGCCGGCACCTCGCCGCGGGCCCGGCCGGTCACCGCTGCCGCGGCATCAGGGCGCCGGCCATCATCGGTGTCGCCAGGATGCGGCCGGTAGTGGACTCGGGGGCTCAACCCGGTGGGGCGGCTGGTCTAGGATGGCCCGGGTCTGGGAGGGGAGGCCGCGTGGGACTGGTGATCGTCAGGCGACCACCGCGTCGACTCGCGCCCGCGATCCCGAGCGGAGAGGTCGTCCTCGACCCGCCGCCGGAGATCCCCAGCAACACCGGCAAGGGCTGGAGCCGGATGATGACCATCATGCCCATGGCGGCCGGTGCCGCGGCGATGGGCCTGATGATGGGGGTGCAGCGAGGCGGACCGCTGGCGTACGTGGCCGGCGGCATGTATGGCGTCTCGACGCTCGGCATGATCGCCGCTCAGGTGGCCGGCCAGGTGGGTGGTCAGAACAAGCGCGACATGATCGACGCGCGCCGGCAGTACATGCGCCGGCTCAGCCAACTGCGCGCGCAGGTCCGCGCCACGATCCGCCAGCAGCGCGAGGCCGTGCACTACCGGCATCCCGACCCGCAGGCGCTGTGGTCGACCACGGCCAGCGGCCGGCTGTGGGAGCGCCGCCGCGCGGACCCCGACTTCGGCGTCGTGCGCATCGGCATCGGGCCGCAGGAGATCGCCACTCCACTGATCCCGCCGCAGACCCGGCCGGTCGACGAACTCGAACCGCTGTGCGCGGTCGCGCTGCGCCGGTTCGTGTCCACCTACTCGGTCGTCCCGGACCTGCCGGTGGCCATCGCGCTGCGCGACTTCTCGCACGTCTACCTGCGCGGTCCCGACACCGCGGTACGCGGGCTGGTGCGTGCGGTGATCGCCCAGCTGTGTACCTTCCACGCCCCCGACGACCTGCTCATCGGGCTGTGCGTCTCCGACACCCAGCGGCCGGGCTGGGAATGGGCGAAGTGGCTGCCGCAGGCGCTGCATCCGACGAAGACCGACGCGGTCGGGTCGGTGCGGCTGTTCGCCCCGGCGATCACCGCGCTGGAGGCGATGCTCGACGACGTGCTGGCCAACCGGCCCCGGTTCAACCCGTCGATGCCCGGCACCTCGGGCGGACCGCACGTGGTGGTGCTCATCGACGGCGGCGCGACCGTCGGCTCCGACCACCTGATGACCGACGGCGGCGTGGAGGGCGTCACCATCATCGACCTGTCCAACCCGCCGCCCCGGCTGCTCGACGAGTCGGCCGTCGTGCTCGACGTCGCGGCGGACGGCACCGTCACCGGTACCACGATGGACGGCGCGACCGAGGTCGGGCACGCCGACACGATGGCGCACAGCGAGGCCGAGGCGCTGGTCCGCGAGCTGGCGCCGCTGCGGCTGTCCGCCACGTCGTACGCCGACCAGTCCGTCACCGTCGACCTGGGCCTGTCCGAACTGCTGGAACTCGGCGACCCGTACGACTTCGACGTGGCCCGGGGCTGGGCCAGCCGGCCGAACCGGGACCGGCTGCGGGTACCCATCGGGGTGAGCACCGACGGCCGGTCGATCGAGCTGGACCTCAAGGAGTCGGCCCAGGAAGGCATGGGCCCGCACGGCCTGCTGGTCGGCGCGACCGGCTCCGGCAAGAGTGAACTGCTGCGCACCCTGGTGTTGGCGCTCGCGGTCACCCACAACTCCGAGATCCTCAACTTTGTCCTGGTCGACTTCAAGGGCGGCGCCACCTTCACGAAGCTGGACCGGCTGCCGCACACCAGCGCGGTCATCACCAACCTGGAAGAGGAGCTGTCGCTCGTCGACCGGATGCTCGGCGCGATCCAGGGCGAGCTGATGCGCCGCCAGGAACTGCTGCGCCACGCCGGCAACTACGCCTCGCAGCGCGACTACGAACGTGCCCGGGCGGCCGGGATCCCGCTGGCCCCGCTGCCGAGCCTGCTCATCATCGTCGACGAGTTCAGCGAACTGCTGACCGCCCGACCCGACTTCATCGAGATGTTCGTGCAGATCGGCCGCGTCGGCCGGTCGTTGGGCGTGCATCTGCTGCTCGCCTCGCAGCGGCTGGAGGAGGGCCGGCTGCGCGGCCTGGAGACGCACCTGTCGTACCGGATCGGCCTGCGGACGTTCTCCTCCATGGACAGCCGGGCGGTGCTCGGCGTACCCGACGCGTACGAGCTGCCACGCTCGCCCGGGCACGGGTACATCAAGGCCGGGACCGAGGGGCTGATCCGGTTCCGGGCCGCGTACGTGTCCGGCGTGTTCCACCGCGACGGAAACCGGCAGGCGCTGGACGGGCAGCCCTCCGACATCGTGCGGCCCTACACCACGCACTACGCCGCGTCGTCGGCCCCCGAGCAGCAGGTGGAGACGCCGGCGGAGGCGGAGGAGCCGGTCGGCGGGGACACGCTGCTCGACGTGCTGGTGGGCCGCATGGAGGGCCGCGGCATGCCGGCGCACCAGGTGTGGCTGCCGCCGCTGGCCGACCCGGCGACGCTGGACCAACTGCTGCCGCCGATCGTGCACACCGCGCAGCGCGGCCTGACCGTCAACGATCCGGCCCTGCTCGGCGCCGTGCACGGCGTGGTCGGCATCATCGACAAGCCGTTCGAGCAGCGCCGCGACCCGATGTGGCTGGACTTTTCCGGTGGCGCGGGCAACCTGGTCGTCATCGGTGGTCCGCAGAGCGGCAAGAGCATGTTCCTGCGTACCCTCATCGCGAGCCTGGCGCTGACCCACACCCCGGCCGAGGCGCAGTTCTACTGCCTGGACTTCGGCGGTGGCGCGTTGACGACGTTGCGCGACCTGCCGCACGTGGGCAGCGTGGCCACCCGCCGGGACATCAACCGGGTCCGCCGCACCATCGCCGAACTGCAGGTGCTCGTGCAGGAACGGGAGCACCGGTTCTCCTCCGCCGGCGTGGACGGCATCGCCACGTACCGCCGGATGAAGCGCGCGGGTCAGCTGCGCGACGATCCGTTCGGCGACGTGTTCCTGGTGATCGACGGCTGGTCCACGCTGCGCAGCGACTACGAGGACCTCGAACCGGCCGTGGCCGAGCTGGCCAACCGCGGGCTCGGCTTCGGCGTGCACCTCCTGGCCAGCGGCAGCCGCTGGATGGACATCCGCCCGGCGCAGCGCGACTCGTTCGGTACCAAGGTCGAACTGCGGCTGGGCGAGCCCAGCGACTCGGTCATCAACCGCCGGGCGGCGGTCAACGTGCCGGAGCGGCTGCCCGGGCACGGCCTGACCCCGGACGGGCTGCACTTCCTGACCGGCCTGCCGCGCATGGACGGCGCGCAGCGCATCGAGGACCTGTCCGACGCCGTGGCCGAACTGATCAAGGTGGCCCGCAACGACTGGACCGGGCCGCCGGCACCGCAGGTGCGGCTGCTGCCCGACGAGCTGCCCTACGATGCCCTGCCGGCGCCCGTCGCGGGCAGTGGCCGGTTGCCGATCGGTGTCGCGGAGGCGAATCTCCAGCCGGTACACCTGGACTTCGATGCCGAACCCCACGTGTTGCTGTTCGGCGACATCGAGTGCGGCAAGAGTTCGTTCCTTCGCGGTCTCGCGCGCAGCATCACCGAGAGCTACGAGCCCAGCCAGGCCCGGGTCATCCTGGTCGACTACCGGCGCAGCCTGCTCGGGTGCGTCACCACCGACCACCTCATCGGGTACGGCACCTCGGTCCAGGTCACCAACGACCTGATCCACCAGGTCGTCGAGGTGATGAAGGAGCGGCTGCCGGGTCCGGACATCACGCCGGACCAGTTGCGTAACCGCAGTTGGTGGCGCGGCCCGGACCTGTACCTGCTGATCGACGATTACGACCTGGTGGCCGGCGGGGCAGCCAACCCGCTCTTGCCGCTGTTGGAGTACCTGGCCCAGGCCCGCGACATCGGTCTGCACCTCGTCATCACCCGGCGGATCGGCGGTGCGAGCCGGGCGCTGTTCGACCCGATCATCGGGCGGATCCGCGAGCTGGCCTCGCCGGGCATCATGATGTCCGGGCCGAAGGAGGAGGGTGTGCTGTTCGGCAACGTGAAGCCGCAGTTCCTTCCGCCGGGCCGGGGCTGGATGGTCACCCGCCGCGAGGGCGCCCGCCTGGTCCAGCTCGCCTGGTCGCCGCCCGTCCACTGAAGCGCGAGCCACGGGACAGACAAACCCACGGAACAGACAAACCACGGGTCAGACAAACCCACGGGACGGACAACCCACGGGACAGGCCCGCGGGTGGGCTCAGCGCCGGGCCGGGCCCTGCCGCCGCTCCACGCTGGTCGGGCTGATCCAGACGTACCGGTCGGCGCCGCCCCCGATCAGCGCCACCATCTCGTCTTCCATCTGCTGGAGCAGTTGAGCGCTCTGGCCGGTCAGCCGCAGGGCGGTGGCGGCCAGCGTCGCCTCGCCGAACGCCAGCCGCTGCATCATCACCAACTGGCCCTCCTGCAGCGCCGGTACGCCGCGCTCGTCAAGCTGGCGCAGCACGGTCATCTGGGTCTGCCAGGGGCCGAGGTCCACGGCCGTCGACGGGCCGACCATGCCCAGGTCGTGGATGACCAGCATCGGCTGCTGCGGGGTGCCCTGGGTCTGCAGCGGGCGCTCGCCGTGGAGCACCGCGACCCGGTCGGCCCGGCCGGTGGCGTGCTCGCCGAAGCCGTGCCAGGCGGCCGGGTCGCCGGTCAGCACGACCGCGTTGGCGCCGAAGGCGAGGGCCCGGAACGCCACCATCTGAGCCGCCCAGACGCCGCCGACCAGGGTGACCCGGGTCGGCTCGGGCCGGAAGAAGCGCACCGGGACCGGCCGCTGGTCGACGTCCGCGCCGAGGATCAGGCCGGTGCCGGGGGAGGAGACGCCGATCAGTTCGAGGGCGCTGAGCGAGGCGGAGTGCCAGCCGATGTGCAGTCTGGGCAGCGCGCCGGAGAACACCGGCGCGCCGTCGACCGGCCGGCGGCCGCCGTAGACGGTGCCGTGGTGTGGCGTGTCCGGCACGCTGGTGGCCACCGATGACGCGGCGGCGCCGCGGGCGGCGGTGGTGCCGGTGGCCAGCGCGGTCGCGGTCGTCGTCGCCACGGCGCGCTGGGCCGCGCGGCTCACCGGGTTCACCAGCCCGGCCGGTTCGTTCGCCAGCCCGGCCGGCGGGGCGGCCACGGCGGGCGCCATGGCCGGAGCCCCGAGCGCCGGCTGCGGGGCCATCGACTGCTGGGGCATCGGCTGTGGGGCCATGGGCTGCTGGGCCATCTGCTGCGAGGCCATCGGCGCCTGCGCGGCGGGTGCCGGCGCGCCGGGCGCGATGACGGGTGCCGCGGCTGCCGCCCGGTACGTGCCCGGCGGCAGGTAGGGGTTGTAGCCGGGTGGCGCGGCCGGCGCCGGTGGGACCGGTGCCTGCTGGGGCTCGGCGGCCGCGTGCGCGCCCGGTGGCGGGGGGACCTGGTCGCCGTACTGCTGGTCGCCGTACTGCTGGGCGCCGATCACGCCGCCCTGCCCGCCGTACCGCGTCCCGTCGTAGTCCGGCCGTGTCATCGCGGACCACCTCCGGTCGGGGCCGTCGCGTACGCGCCCGGTCCCTGCTCACCGTTGAGTTCGAACAGGTGCGCGTGGGCCAGCCGGGCGCCCTGGGTGACGGCCTGGCAGACCGAGGCCAACTGCTCCGGGGCGGCGGCCACCCGGGCCAGGCACCGGATGTCGACGTCCTCGCTGCGCTGCGGCGCGAGGATCAGGGAGACGCTGGTCAGCGCCGCCGGTGCGGTGGCCAGCCAGTCGAGCAGCGCGGTGGCCTGCGCCACCGACGGCCAGTCGCGCACCCAGTAGGAGCGGTGGGCCAGCCGGCCCGAGTACCAGACATTCCAGTCCTCGCGGGGGCGCACCGGCGCCGAGCCGTCGGGCGGGGCCAGGTCGCAGGAGCGGGCGAGCGCGTCGAGCAGCGCTTCGCGGTCCAGCGGTTGGGCCGAGATGCCCTCCCGGCGCAGCGCCTTGACCAGCCGGCGCAGCAGCGCGGCGACGACGGTCGGCGCCTGCGTGGTCTGCTCGGGCTGGTCGGCGCCGAGTTCGGCGAGGGCACGTGCGTCCAGCCGGACGGCGAACCAGGTGGCCCGGTCGACCGGCACCGCCACCGGGCCGTACCGGTGCAGCAGTTCGCGGTACGACTGGCCGGAGGAGTCCTGCGGCGCGGGGGCCGGCACGGTGTGCGTGACCACCTGCGCCACGGCGCCGGGCTGGTCCGCCTCCGCCAGCGCGGAGACCAGTGTGTCCAGCGGCAGGGGCGGGCGGGCGTCGTCGCGCATCGGCGCGCTCGACGACAGCGCGGCCACCGCGAACCACCCGGCGTCGTCGCGCGCGACGCCGATCTGCGAGCCGTCGGGCGCGGCGAGGTCGTCCACGACCAGGCCGGGTGCGAGCCACTGCAGGGCGGCGAGCCGGGCATCGTCGGGCAGGGACGGCGGCCTGGACTGCCGCCGCCGCTGGAACTGCCAGCTCATCACGCGGCGCTCCAGCCACCACCGGCCCTGCTGGCGGCCGAGCGTCACCACGAGCACGAGCAGCCCCACCGCCAGGGCGGCGACGAGCACGGCCAGGTTGCGACCGAACGCGACCAGGATCGCGATGACCGCCGCCTCGGCCAGCAGAAGTTGCACGACGTGGACGGAGCCGAGGTGGCCGGGCCGTCGGCGGGGGAGCAGGGTGGCAGGCCCGGAGCGCTTCGGCGCCTCGGCGCCGACCCGGGCGGTGCCCCGGATGTGTACCGGCGATCCCGTCATACCGCTTCGTACCCCCCGGAGGTTCCCACGTCAGGTTCCCGTGTCCGCGGCGCGCGCGCCGCCTCACCCATCAGGCGGCGCGCGCCGCCCGACTCATCATTTCGCCCGCCTCATCATAGGGAGCCCGACCGACCCTGGCCGCCCGGCACGGACAGCGGGAATTGCCGGTTGTGACCGGCCCTCTATGATGGGTCGGATTTCACGGGCGGAACATGGACGCGAAGGACCGGTTATGACCGCGACTGAGCACAGTGGACGATCGCGCAGAGTAGGACCATACATAACTGTCGGTACTGTTGTCGTCGTTCTGGCGGCGGCCTGCCTCACCCTGTTCGGCCTCGGCGCGTTCGACCGCGCGGTGGCCGTCTACGACCCGACCGCCTGGCTGTTCAGCACGGTGAAGGGCGAACTGGGGCGGGTCAACGGCAACACGGCGCGGGTGGACACCCGGGTCAAGGTGAAGGGCACCGCGGGCCACCGGGTCGAGGTGACCCAGTCCGACCGGTACCTGATCGTGCGTGACCTCGACACCGGCGTGGTCAGCACGCTCGACCTGGCCACCCTCCAGATCGCGGCCAGCCTGGACACGCCGCCGGGGCAGGGGGTCCGGGTCGTGCTGCACGGCGCCACGGCGTACGTGCTCGACGAGGTCCACGGCGAGGTCCGGCAGGTCGACCCGCTGACGCTCAAGCCGATCGGCTCCGTGCTCCACTTCTCGCCCGGCATGCGCGGCGGCGACTTCGACAACGACGGCAAGCTGTGGCTCGCGCTGCCGAGCGAGGGCACCGTGGTCTCGGTGACGCCGGCCGCGGAGGCGGGCAACGCTCCCGCGGTGCAGACCGAGACCGTCGCCGATCCGAGCCATGACCTGAACGTGTCGGTCCTGGACAAGGGCGTGGCGGTGCTGGACCAGACCGCCGACCAACTGGTCACGGTACTGGGCAGCCAGGTCACGAAGACCTCGCTGACCCTGCCCGAGCAGGGCCTCGTCGCTCCGCGTACCAGCGGTGCCCAGATTCCGGTGACGATGCCGGACCGCCGGGAGGTCGACGCCGTCCAGCACCCGTCGGTGTCGCAGTTCAGCGTGCCCGGCAGCGGCAACAGCCTGAGCCCGGCGGTGGCGTGGGCCGGTTGGTACTACGTCGCCGACGACTCCTCCAACGTGGTCTACGTGCTCAACCAGGCCGGCACCATGGTCGACCAGATCAAGTTCCCCGGCCAGTCCGGCGACCTGGAGTTGCAGGTACGTGACGATTACCTCTACATCAACTCGGTGAACGGCACCACCGCGCGGGTGGTCAACAAGTCGCACAAGGTGTCGACCGTCGACAAGTACCCGAACGACGTGCCCGGCGGTGACCCGCCGCCACCGCCGCCCGCCCCGCCGGCGCCCCCGGCGCCCGCGGTCGGGCCGCCCGGCGCACCGCGTAGCGTCGTCGCCTCGGCCGGCAACGCCACGGTGCACCTGACCTGGGGTCCGGCGGCATCGAACGGTTCGGCGATCCTCCGGTACATGGTGGACGGCGACGGCCGCGAGTTCACCGTCGGCGCCAGCCAGCGCACGATCGACGTCCCCGGCCTGACCAACGGCAAGACGTACACGTTCTCGGTGTACGCGGTGAACGGCAAGGGCAGCGGACCCAAGCGGGACTCCAACCCGGTCGTGCCGACGTCCGAGGTTCCGGATCCCCCGGCCAGCGTGACCGCGCACGAGCAGAAGGACGGCACGGTCGCGGTCAGTTGGGCCGCCGGTAACGGGCTGGGTCACAAGATCGGCAGCTACCAGGTCACCGCGACCGGGGCGGACGGTCCCGCGCAGACCTGGCAGGTCAACGGCGCGAAGACCAGCTTCACCGTGCCCGCAGGGTCGCTGACCTACGGCACGCAGTATGCGTTCAGCGTCGTCACGGTCAACGACATCGGCGCGGGCTCCAAGCCGTCGCCGTTGTCCGGTTCCGTGGTGCCGTACACGCTGCCGTCCACGCCGGCCAACGTGCTCGCCAAGACCAGCAACACCGCCGGTGCGGTGAACGTGACCTGGAGCGCCTCGGCCTCGAACGGCCGGCCGGTCACCGGGTACGTGGTGTCCTACAACGGCACGACCAAGACCGTCGCCGGCAGCGCCACGAGCACCACGCTCACCGGTCTGGCCGGCGGCGCGTCGGTCACCGTGACGGTCGCCGCGACGAATGCCGCCGGGACCAGCCCCAAGTCCAAGGCGTCCACCGCGGCGGCGATCGCCGCGCCCACGCTCACCTTGGGCAAGCCCACCGTTGATTACAACACCATCACGATTCCGTTCAGTGTGAATGCCGGTGGGGGCACGGCGACGTGCACCGCGACCGCGACCGCGACGGGTCTGCCCAGCAGTAGCGGGAAGGGCTCGTGCACGAGCCTCAAGCTCCCCGGCGTGGCGGCCGGCGGGAGCTACACGGTCAACGTGACGGTCAAGAACCAGGTCGGTACCAAGTCGGGGAGCGTCGCCGCGACGCCCACGAAGGTGACCGGGACGGTGCACTGCGTACCGCCGGCCGGCGACTCCTACTGCAGTGGGGGTATCGGCATCTACAACTACTGGGCACAGCAGTCGGGGCACGCGATCGGGACTGTGAGCAGCGGCAAGACGTACCCGGCGTACTGCAAGATTGCCGGCGGCACCAACACGCAGCAGGGCGGCGGCACCACGCTCACCGCCGGTGTCTACAACGGCGGCAAGACGAGCAACATGTGGATCAAGGTCTCCACGGGTGCTGTGTACATCCCGTACATCTGGCTCAACTTCAGCGTCAGCCTCGCCACGCTGGCCGACTGCTAACCATGGCTCAACCCCTCCGCCCGCTCAGCCCCGCCGAGGTGCGTTCGTTCGCCACCGCGTTCGAGCGCATCGCGGCGGGCGTGAGTTCGGTGGTGCTGGGGAAGGCGGCGGTGGTGCGCCTGGCGTTGACCGCGTTGCTGGCCGAGGGGCACCTGCTGATCGAGGATGTGCCCGGGGTCGGGAAGACGACCCTGGCCCGGGCGATCGCGGCGGTGGTGCACGGCGACTGGCGGCGTATCCAGTTCACCCCGGACCTGTTGCCCAGTGACGTGACCGGGGTGACGATCTTCAATCAGCAGTCGCGGGGGTTCGAGTTCCATCCGGGTCCTGTGTTCGCGAACATCG
>DASXOA010000058.1:0-6294 GCA_036494675.1 Rugosimonospora sp. | reverse complement strand
GCTGCACCGCGAATTCGAGCTGGCGGCGCTCACCGGGCGCGAAGAGGAGTTGCTGGCTCAGGCGGGGCGGCCGCAGACCGCCACGCTCGTGACCGAGGTGCTCAGCCGCTGCGTCCGGCGGCTGGGCGGGATCAGCCCGGTTCCGGCGGAGGTGATCCGGCACCTGCTCGTGGCCGACCGGCACTACCTCCTGCTCCAGTTGCGGCGGGCGACGTTCGGCGACGCGGTACGGGCGGACCTCGTGTGCCCGTGGCCGGAGTGCGGCCAGCGCGTGTCCATCGAGTTCTCCATCGCCGACGTCCCGGTCGAGCGGGCGCAGGCCCCGGCGCCGTCATACACCATGACGCTGTCGGCGGCGGCGCTCGGCCGGGACGAGGCGCCCGAGGACGCTACGGCGGCGGACGGTTCGGCTCGGGACGGTTCGGCTCAGGACGGTTCGGACGGTTCGGACGGTTCGGCCCGGCACGGTTCGGCGGAGGTCACCTTCCGGCTCCCGAACGGGGCCGACCAGGAGGCGCTGTCGGAACGGTTGGCGCACAACGAAGGTGAGGCGCTGACCGCCCTACTGGCCCGGTGCGTCCAGCGCATCGGAGCCTGCGTCCAGCCCGAGGCCCGCCAGGTCGCGGAGTTGTCGTCGCTGGCCCGTGCCGAGATCGAGGAGCACATGCGGCGCGTGGCACCGCGGGTGGAGCAGACCATGGAGGCCCGTTGCGCCGAGTGCGGCCGCACGTTTGTCGCACCGTTCGACATCCAACGGTTCTTCCTCGGGCAACTGCGCACCGACGGCCGCCTGCTCTATCAGGAAGTGCATTACCTGGCGTACCACTACCACTGGAGCGAGCGCGAAATCATGGACATGACGCGGGACAAGCGTCGGACCTACATCGAGGTGCTCGCCGACGCGATCGAGGTGCTCAACAGTGGCGCCCGGTGACTTCCTGCGCGGCGTGCTGGCCGACGGGGCGCGCCCGTTCCGGCACCGCGCCGGGGTGCGCGAACTGCTCGGCCTGCCCGACGACGCCGGGGTGACGGTCAGCTTCGGCGCACGGCTGCCCGCGGCGGCGTTCACCTACCTGCAGTCGTCGGATTCCGGCGAGCCGTACGGGGCCGATGAGGCGCCGTCGTCGTGGCTGGAGGCCGCCGACGACGGCTGGTTCGACGCGTCCCGATCCGCGTCCCGTCCCGCGTCGCCGTCGACCGTGCCGGACATGGCGGTCCCATCCGGCCGTCCGTCCACCGTGGACTCGTCGGTGACCATTCCCGGCAGTACGCCCCGCCCGGCCGGTGACGGCGCAAGAGACGGCGGAGCGGACGCCGGGGACGGGTACGGGTGGCCCGCCGATCGGCCCGTGCGCGATGACGATGGTCCGGAACCGGTGGATCCGGGCGGTCCGCGGGCCGCCACGGCGCCGGTACCGTACCGGTCGCCGGCCACGCCCGTACCCGAGACGGTCCACCTCCCGCTGCCGCGACCGGCGGGTACCGGAACATCCCGCCCGGGGACGGCGCGAACCGCCGGCACGACGCCCCCCGCGCCGGCGCCTGTGCCGCCGCCGGCCACCATGCCGGCGGGTGGGACACGACCGGCCGCAGGGGGAGCCGGATCCGCCCGCGGGGCAGGGCCGGCAGGCGGGGCAGGGTCGGCAGGCGGGTCGGGGTCGACAGGCGGGGCAGGGTCGGCAGGCGGGTCGGGGACCGGAAGCGCGGCGGGATCCGCGAGCCCGGCGGGGGCTACCGGCACGGGGGCTGCCGACACCGGGCCCGCGGGCGCGGCGCCCACGACCACCGGGGGTGGCGCGTTCACCGGTGCCGGGCCAGCCGCTGGCCGGCCCCCGGGCGCCGGGGCTCGCCGCGCCGGCGCGGATGCCGTACCCGCGCACCATTCGGACGCACCCGCGACCGATCCCGTCGCCGCGCCGGCCGCCCAGCGCAGGCCCGCCGCCCGGTCGATCCCGACGACCGTCCCTTCCGGACGACCGGAGGCTCCGGATGCCGGTGCGCCGCCGTCGGACCGGTCGCCGAGGCGTGCCGCGGGACCGGCGTGGTCCGGCAGCGGCGATTCCGGCGACGACACCGGGACCTTCGACCCGCCGTACCGCCGGACGGGTGAGCCACGCCGGTCGGCGCCCGAGCAACCGGCCGCGCCGCTCCAGCCGCCCCCCGCGCCACAGGTGGTGGTGGTCCGGCAGCCGGCACCAAAGGTCGTGAGCACGGCCGCCTTCTGGGAACGCCGGCACATCGGCCGGCTGCGCGCCAGGATCCTGCGATGAGCGCGTCGACCGCCATCGGCATGGTCGGCGCATCCCTGCGCAGCATGCTGATCGGCGAGATGCAGCTCAGCCCGGCGGTCGACGTGACCATCCTGGCCCCGGACGAGCAGGGCAGCAGCCGGCGCATCAACCTGTTCCTGTACAAGCTGGTGGAGAACCCGTTCCTGAAGAACCAGGACTGGACGGTCAAGCCGGGCAACCCCAACCAGTTGGTCGGCGCACCGCTGTCGCTGAGCCTGTTCTACCTGTTGACGCCGTACGCGCCGAACGACCCGCAGACCGGCAACGCGACCGCGCACCAGATCCTGGGCGAGGCGATGCGGGTCTTCTACGAGAACCCGGTGGTTCCGGCGTCCTATCTGGACCCGGGGCTCACCGGAGCTCGGGAGCACCTGCAGATCGCCAGCACCGCGCTGGATCCCGAGGAACTGCGCGGGATCTGGACCACCTTCTCCCAGCCGTTCCGGCTGTCCGTGATGTACCAGGTCTCGTCCGTCCAGTTGGACCGGTCGGTGGCCAGCCAGCGGCCGCTGCCGAAGCGGGTACGCCAGGTGGGCGTACCGGACGTGCGCGCCCCGCTGGACCCGCCATCGGTCGCGGACATGTCACCGGTGAGCGGCCCCGCCGGTACCGTCCTCACGTTCACCGGCGTGAACCTGGCCGGCTGGCACGCCAACGCCACGTTCTCCAACCAGTCCTTGCTGGCCGGGCAGCCGCTGGCGGCGGACACGTTCACCGCTGCCCTGCCCTTCGGCCTGCTGCCCGGGTTCTACGACGTGCGGGTGGACATCTCCGGCCTGTTCCGCCGCACGTTCCTGTTCGAGATCACGCCATGAGCGCGCGCGACGGCTCCCCGTCCGGCGCGGGCCACGGCCCGTACCGGGACAACGCCGAGTACCTCGCCGACGAGTTGCGCCGGCTGGATCTGCTCATCCGGCTGCGGGTGGAGACGGTGCGCGGGTACGGCCGGGTGGCGCCGCGGGCCCAGGCGGCACGCTCGGTCTACATCACCCCGGAGGAGGTCGACTGGCTGTTGACGCCGGCCGCCGACCCGGCGCGCCACGAAACGGCACAGCCTGACCCGGCGCGGTCCGGCGCAGCGCACTCCGACCCAGCGGGGCCCGAGACAGCGCAGCCCGATTCGGCAGAGCCCGCAGCGGGGCCCGAGACGGCAGGGTCCGGAGCCGACCAGGCGGACGCCGTCCGGGACGCGCTGGACCGGGTGTCGGCCGAGATCGACGAGCGGGTGGAGCACAGTCTGGCTGCCGGGCTGGCGCTGGGCCTGCCCACCCTCGGACGGCTCTTCGGACTGTCCACCGTGGAGCGTCAGGCCGTGATGATCTGCCTCGCCCCGGAGTTGCGTCGCACGTACGACCGGCTGTACGCCTACCTTCAGGACGACATCACGCGGCAGCGGCCCAGCGTCGACCTGATCCTGGAACTGCTGTACCCGCACGAACGGCAGCGGTGGGCCGCCCGCGCGACCTTCTCGGAGGCCGCACCGCTGCGGCGCACCGGAATCCTGCGGCGCGTCGACGACCCGGCCAGCCCGTCCGGATCCAGCGGGCTGGCCCAGTTCCTCACGCTCGACCCGCGCATCTGCCGGTTCCTGCTGGGTGTGGACGAGTTGGACGCCCGGCTCGCCGGGCGGGCGAGACTGCACCGCCCGACCGGCGCCGGTATCGCGCCGGAGGTCGATCCGGACGTCGTCGAGGGGCTGGTGCGCCTGGCCGGTCACCACGCCGGCGCCGACCGGTCCGACTGGCGGGCGCTGGTGCTGTTCCTGCACGGACCGGCCGGCGCGGGCAAGCGGGAACTGGCCCGGCAGGTCTGCGACCGGCTCGGCGTGGCGCTGCTCAGCGTCGACGTGGGTGTCCTGGATGGGCCGCACCCCGACGGGCAGGCATGGGACGCGGATGCCCCGGCCCCGGACGCGCCGGCCCAGGGCGCGTGGGGTGGGCAGGCGGGCTGGCGGCTCGTCTTCCGGGAGGCGTTGCTGCACCGGGCGGCGGTGCACGTCGCCGCCGGCGACGCGCTGACCGGGCCGGGCGCCCGGGCCCGGCTCGGCTCGCTGGTGACGGCCGCCGCCGACCTCGGCTGGCTGGTGTTCCTGACCGGGGAGTCCGCCGGTTCCGGTGAGGCCGCCGCTACCGGTGGCGCTCTGACGGGTGGCGCTCCGACCGGGGCCGCCTTCACCGAGGCCGCCTTCACCGACGTCGTGTTCCAGCCGGTCGCCGTACCCATGCCGGACGTGCCGCGCAGTACCGCCGTCTGGCATCACGCACTCGCCGGGCACACGGCCGAACCGGCGCGCTGGGCGGCCGAGTTGGCCGCGCGGTTCCGGCTGACGCCGGGCCGGATCCGCGCCGCGATCGGGCTGGCCGACAACGAGCGGCTGATGCGCTCGCCGTCGCGGGCGCTGAGGCTGGCCGACGTGTACGCGGCCTGCCGGGCGCAGTCCAGCCAGCGGCTCGGCGAACTGGCCGCGAAGGTGCGGCCCCACTGCGGGTGGGAGGACCTGGTGCTCCCGGCCGATCGGGTGGCCCACCTCAGGGAGATCTGCGACCAGGTACGGCAGCACCACCGGGTCTTCGACCGCTGGGGCTTCGGCGCGAAGCTCAGCCACGGCAAGGGACTCAGCGTGCTGTTCAGCGGTCCACCGGGCACCGGCAAGACGATGGCGGCCGAGGTGCTGGCGCGCGAGCTGGAGCTGGATCTGTACAAGGTGGACGTGTCCGGGGTGGTCGACAAGTACATCGGGGAGACCGAGAAGAACCTCGCGCGCATCTTCGACGAGGCACAGGCCGGCAACGGCATCCTGTTCTTCGACGAGGCCGACGCGATCTTCGGCAAGCGTACCGAGGTGTCGGACGCGCACGACCGGTACGCCAACATCGAGACCAGCTACCTGCTGCAGAAGATAGAAGAGTACGAGGGCGTGGTCGTCCTCGCCACCAACCTGCGGCAGAACATGGACGAGGCGTTCACCCGGCGCATCCGGTGCATCGTGGAGTTCCCGTTTCCGGAGGCGGACAGCCGGCTGCGGATCTGGCAGGGACTGTTCCCCCGGGAGGCACCGGTCGGGGCCGACGTCGACTTCACCATGCTGGCCAAGGAGTTCGCGGTGGCCGGCGGGAACATCAAGAACATCGTGATGAACGCCGCGTTCCTGGCCGCCGCGGACGGCGGCACCATCGGGCGCCGGCACATCCTGCAGGGCACCCGGCGGGAGTTCGAGAAGATCGGCAAGCTCTGGTCCGAGCCGGCCGATCCTGCCCAGACAACGGGAATCGGCTGAGGGGGCGGCATGGCGACCACGCACGCGCAGCAGACACGCGGCCCGGGTTCCGAGGCACCGGCCCACCGGCCGGCGCGGCAGCCCGCGCCGGTGGCGTCGAGCGCCGCGGACGGTGCGCGGCTGACCGTCCAGCGCAGCCTGGGCAACGACTACCTCCAGCGAACCGCGGACTGCGGGTCCGGCGGGGGGTCCGGCGGGGATTCCACCCGTGAGTCCGGCGGGGGCGGCTGCAGCGGAGGCTGCGGCGGCTGTGCGCTGAGCCGGCTGGTGCAGACGAAGCTGCGCGTCAGTGCGGCCGGCGACGCGTACGAAAAGGAAGCGGACCGGGTCGCCGACCGGGTGGTCGGGATGTCCGCGCAGGCCGGCACCGGCGATCCGGCGCGAAGCGCGCCGCGCATCGACGTCCAACGCCTGCCCGCAGACCCGGCCGGTCCCGGCGGCGGCCCGGTCGACCTCGCGCTGCCCTCTGGTGGTGGCCGGCCGCTGTCGGAGGCCACCCGCTCGTTCATGGAGCCCCGGTTCCACCGCGACTTCGGCGACGTACGCGTGCACAGCGGCCCGGACGCCGACGGCCTGGCCCAGCGGATCCGGGCCCGGGCGTTCACCCACCAGCAGCACGTCTACCTCCGGGCGGGGGAAAGCGAGCACGACCACCGCCTGATGGCCCACGAGCTGACCCACGTCATCCAGCAGAGCGGAGGATCGGCCTGGTCCGCCGGATCGGCT
>DASXOA010000057.1:0-1705 GCA_036494675.1 Rugosimonospora sp. | reverse complement strand
CGCGCCGTGGCCACCGGTGGCGGTCGCGGCTGCCGCGGGTAACGCGGTCAGCGCTCCCGCACCGGCCACCAGCCGGGTGGCGCCGGCCGTCAGGACGATGGTTCGTCGAAGATTTCGGATGGACCGGAACATCGCGCGCTCGCTTTCGACGGTGAATGCGGGACCTGTGGCGTGTACAGGACCGTAAATCCATCGATTCAGTCGCGCAATATACCGATATTTAACAGGTAAATTTTTACATGTTTATGAAAATTATCGACAGCTCGTTGCGCTGTATTGCCTTGTCGCTCAGCCCGACCGGCACGGTCCTCATCCGCCGGGACTCCTCTAAGCTGCGCATATGGAGATCACCGCTGCCATCGTCGCTGATCTGGCCCGGACCGGCGTCCTGCGCGCCTCGATCAACCTGGGCAACCCGATCCTCGCCCAGGGCACGATGGCGGCGCCGACCGGTGTCACGGTGGACATCGCCCGGGAGCTCGGCGCACGGCTGGACGCGCCGGTCGAACTCGTCCCCTTCGAGGCGGCCCGCGACGCCTTCGAGGCGATGCCGAAGGGCCTGGCCGACGTGTGTTTCCTGGCCATCGAGCCGGTGCGTGCCGCCGTTGTCGCCTTCACGGCACCGTACGTGGTGATCGAGGGCGTGTTCGTCGTGCCCAAGGACTCCGAGTTCACCAAGGCCGCCGACGTCGACCGGCCCGGCGTGCGGATCGGCGTGGCAGGCGGGGCGGCCTACGACCTGTACCTCTCCCGCACGCTGCGGCACGCCACCCTGGTGCGAGGCGAGGAAGCGGTCGCCGTGTTCCGCGACCAGGAACTGGAGGCCGTCGCGGGGATCCGGCAGCCGATGGCCGCCTACGTCGTCGACCATCCCGACGTGCGGGTGATCGAGGACCGGTTCATGGAGATCCGACAGGCCGTCGGCACGACCACGGACCGCCGGCCGGACACCGTGCGGTTCCTGGGTGACTTCGTCGAGGAACTGAAGGCCACCGGGTTCATCGCCGACGCCCTGCGGCGGGCCGGTCAGTTCGACGCCGAGGTCGCCCCGCCGGCCTGACCGTGAGGGCATGGTCGTAGACCCGATGGGCAGGGTGCGTCCCGGCCAACGAATCCCGGCAACGGGTGATCAACTTCGCAACATTCGCGGTGCCCCGGTCCAGCAGCCTGCGGTGATGGCGGTACCACTCCGGCCCACCGGACCGATCGGCGTCGATGTCGATCTCGGTCGCGCGCCGGTATCGCGGCCGCGAGGGGTGGTTCGTAGTAGTTCGAACGTCCAATGGCATCTACGACTCGTCGGCGGCAACTATTAGTGGCATGGCGGACCGGGGGTGACCCCGGTAGCCACCAAGGGACACCGACCTGATCGAGAGGACATCGACATGCACGTCTACGTCAAGGGCCTGTTGGCGGCAGTGGCCGCCGGCACCGCGGCAGTGACCATCGCCGCCTGCGGCACCACCCCCAACGTGAGCCCGGCCGCGCAGATCTCGCCGCTGCACAACTCCATCTCCACCCCGACCACCACCATCGCGCCGGCTCCGATACTCAGCACCACGAGGAGTCCGGTCAAGCCCTCCCTGCCCAGCACGTCCGCTGCCGGTGCTCACCACGACGCCGTTGACAACGACGTGAACGACGACCGGATCACCGGTGTCGACAGGGACAACGACAACGACGCCAACGACGACCGGATCACCGG
>DASXOA010000056.1:0-5291 GCA_036494675.1 Rugosimonospora sp. | reverse complement strand
CGCTTGCAGTACGGGGTAGTGCTGCAGTTTCCACTCTGCTTCGCCGATCGCGTGGTCTCGTTCGGGGCCGGGTGGACTGAAGTCGAACCCGGTGTCCTGCACGTTGAGCCGGTCGAGATCGGCGAGCGCGGCCGTGTCGGGAAACACCAGATCCAAGAGCCTAGCCTGCGCCGACCACGAAGAACCCGCACTGAAGGACAACCACGGGCTGCCTATCTAACCCTGCCACAGGCGACGACGAGAGCGAGGTAGGCCGCCTCAGTGTTGGCCGTACGGCTGCCCTGCTGACATTGCTGGTCGACCGCGGTCCGCAGGTAGGCGCTAGTGCGGCCCGCGGGCTCGGAAAGCGGGGCGGGCCACTCGACCCCGGCGAGACCATGCCAGCGACCCCGGACCAGCAAGTACGCGCCGCCATCGCCGCAGTCCTCGCCGAAGCGCAAGGATGCTGTACTTGATCGAGACCACACCCAGCGCGCCGGCGCACTCGATCCCGACAGACAGGGGTACCGTCTCGAAATCTAGCAATCTCTATGCGTTTTCGTAGACGTGACCATTCAGCTGGTTCTTGATTCGAGCCGACTTGATCTTGTTCCGGGTATGGTGCATCCTTATCCACGTGTCCGACTCGCCGTCCACTGTGGAGCTGCTGGAACGGCTGGGGCGGTTGGAGACGGCGCTGGCGGAGCGGGACGCGCGGATCGAGGTGTTGACCCGCCGGGTCGCGGAGCTGGAAGCGGCATTGCGGCGCAACTCACGCACATCCTCGAAACCACCGTCGTCGGACGGGCCGGCCAAGCCGCCGCCACGGTCGCGGCGTGAGCCAACGGACCGGTCGCCGGGTAAGCAGCCGGGTGATCCGGGGTTCACGTTGCGGCAGGTCACCGACCCGGACGAGGTAATCGTCCACCGGCCGCAGGCGTGTGGTGGGTGCGGGGCGTCGCTGCGCCGGGCGCAGGTGACCTCGGTCGAGTCCCGGCAGGTCTTCGACCTGCCCCCGGTGGCGCTGCGCGTGACCGAGCACCAGATCCAGCATCGGGCCTGCCGCTGCGGGGTGGTGAGCATGGCGCCGGTGCCGGACGGGGTGAACGCGCCTGCCCAGTACGGGCCGCGGGTGCGAGCAATCGGCGCGTACCTGGTTGGCTACCAGCACCTGCCCTACGAGCGGGCCTGCGAGACGCTGTCGGACCTGCTCGGTGTGGGCATGTCGGTGGGTACCCTGACCACCGTGCTGGCCCGTACCAGCAGCGGGCTGGCCGGGTTCCTGGACGCAGTGCGCCAGCAACTCGTCACCGCCCCGGTCGCGCACTTCGACGAGACCGGGCTGCGGGTTGCCGCCGGCGGCGCCTGGGTGCACTCGGCCTCGACCGACACCCTGTCGCTGTTCACCGTGCACCCCTCCCGTGGGCACGACGCGATCGTCGCGGCCGGGGTGCTGCCCGCCTTCACCGGTATCGCCGTACACGACGGGTACACCCCGTACCGCCGCTACGGCACCGCGCACGCCTTGTGCAACGCGCATCACCTACGTGAGCTGGCCGGCATCCTCGACGCGAACGCCGCCCAGACCTGGGCGCAGGACATGATTCGGTTATTGTGCGAGATCAACGACACCACCCGGTACGCCCGAACCGTCGGCGCGTACGCCCTCGACGAGGGCCTACTGGCCAGCTACCGCCGCCGCTACCAGGACATCATTACCACTGGCAGTACCGCCAACCCCGTCCAGCCCGGCAACGGCGCCCAGACCCCGGCGGTCAACCTCCTCGCCCGGCTGCGCGGCTTCGCCGCCGACGTACTGCGCTTCGCCCATGACTTATGCGTCCCATTCGACAACTCGCAAGCCGAGCGGGACATCCGCATGGTCAAACTCCGCCAGAAAATCAGCGGCGGGCTACGCACCTTCACCGGCGCGCAGATCTTCTGCGCCATCCGCAGCTACCTGTCCACCACCCGCAAACAGGGCATCAACGCACTCGACGCCCTCACCCGACTCCACAATGGACAGGTCTGGCTACCCGGAACCAGCTGAACAGTTACCATGAGTTCATCCGATTCAGCATCTTCATTGCGTGGGCCGAGTTCCACAGCATCGACGGGTTGATCCGGTCCGGGTAGCGCTTGAGCATCGCCTCGTACAGTCCGGCGTTCTCCGTTTGCTGCGCCGTCGAGGCGAACTCCCGAAGGTACTGGCGGGTCTGCTCGATGATGTCTGCATCGTCGTCGGCGCCGTCGGGTTTGTGTCCGGCGATGTTCGGCGATCTGGCCGGGGAAGCCCTTGGGTGAAACCATGGGAGAAAGCAGCGGCCGTCGTGGTTTTTCTTCTTCCTGTCGAAACCTTGCGGTGACAGATCGATTCTTGTACCGTGATTCGGACATTAGCCATCAGTTCGCCGCTCGTCCTCAGCGTCACCACCTCCGTCATCGCGGTCCGGTCACCGGATACGCCGCCGTCCCCCGGATCCCGGGCTCCTCGCCGCTCACGAGGACCGACGGTGCGGCCGTCGGTCGCATCCCCGGCCCCGCCGCGACGAGACCGTCCCCGAGGAGCCGACATGCGTCTGCGTACCGAACCACTGCACCGAGAACGCGCCCACGACGACCCTCGACCGCCGGCACCACGCCGGCGCTCCCCGGCCGGCGGACTGCTACCGGTGGTGGCCCTGGCCGCCGCCGCGGTGGCCGTCGGCGCCGCGACTCCGGCGTCCGCGCACACCGCCCCGGCGGCGACCCGCCCCGCCGCCGCGACCTGCATCGCGTCCGGCACCGAAGCCGCCATCAACGCCGCGCTGGCCGGTGCCGGCGCCGAGGCGGTTCTCTGCCCCGGCGCGGTCTTCCAGCTCAGCAACTCCATCACGTTCACCGCGCCGAACCAGAAGGTCTACACGCAGGGGCTGCCCACCGACGCGACCAGGGCGAATCTGGTGGTCATCGGCGCGGGGCTGTCCACCGCGATCCAGGGCAACGGCCAGCCCGGCGTGGCGGTGCAGAGCATCCAGATCAACGGCAACCGGCCGGCCCTCGGCGTGGTCTCGGGCGGCGGCGCGCTGCTGGAGATGGGCGGCGCCGGGACCAACCAGACCGTGCAGAACGTCTACGCCCACGACACCCGTAGCTGGTCGACGCTGCACTTCATCGAGGGCCGAGTCACCAACAACACGCCGGAATGCCAGGGCGGGCAGATCCTCAACAACCAGATCGGCCCGGCCGGCACCGCGACCCCCGACGCCACCGGGGTCTGGGCCGACGGCATCTCGCTGGCCTGCGGCGGCAGTCTGGTCCAGGGCAACACCATCACGGACGCCACCGACGGAGCCATCGTCGTGTTCGGCGCACCCGGCTCGACCGTGCAGAACAACACCATCATCGCCAAGAACCAGTTGCTGCTCGGTGGCATCAACATGGTCGACTACGCGCCGATGAACGGCAACTACACCGGCACCGTGGTCACCCACAACACCATCGACGCGCTGAGCGCCTTCATCAAGATGGGTATCGCGCAGGGCCAGCAGGCGTGGAACTGCCTGACCGGCACCAACTACGGGGCCACGGTCACCGGCAACACGCTCGAGGGCCAGTACATGGGTTACGGCTACGCGGTCGACGGGGTGAGCGACTGGACCGTGACCGGCAACGTGGACAACTCCCGGCACGTCGGTACCCAGACCGCCGGCGGGTGCTTCGGCAGCCCCCGCGCCTCCCAGCCGGCCGGGTACCAGGTCGAGTCGGCCACCTCCAGCAACCTCCAGCCGGAGTTCACCAGCGGGGTGCTGACCAACGCCCTGGGGACCCTCAACTCCCCGCCGATCACCGCGCCCAGCGGTCCCACACTCACCGCCAGCCCGTCCAACGTCTCCTTCGGCAACCAGGCGGTCGGCACGACCAGCGCCGCGCACGCGCTGACCATCAGCAACACCGGCGGCTCGGCGGCCACCATCTCCTCCATCGCGGCGAGCGCACCCTTCGCCCAGACCAACACCTGCGGCGCCACCCTGGCCGCCAGCGCGTCCTGCACCGTCAACGTCACCTTCAGCCCGGCCACGGCCGGTGCGGCGAGCGGCAGCGTGACGATCGCGAGCAACGCCACCAACTCCCCGACCACGATCGCGTTGTCGGGCACCGGTACCAGCGCGACGACCAACCTGGCGCTGGCCGCCGTCATGACCGCCGCCACTACCGCGCCCGGGTACCCGGCGACGAACGCGAACGACGGGAACAGCGGCTCGTACTGGGAGAGCCTGAATGGCGCCGGGTTCCCCCAGACGCTCACCGCGAACCTGGGCTCCACGCAGAACCTGGGCTCGGTGACGCTGCGCCTGCCACCGTCGACCGCCTGGGCGACCCGCACCGAGACGCTCTCCGTGCTCGCCTCGACCAACGGCACCACCTACACCACCGTGCTGCCCCCGGCCGGGTACACGTTCAACCCGGCCGCCGGCAACACGGTCAGCGTCAGCCTCCCGGCCGGAACGGCCGCGCAGTACCTGCGGCTTTCCGTCACCGCAAACACCGGGTGGCCAGCGGCCCAGCTTGCCGAGTTCGAGATCTACGCCGGCGCCGGGAACGGCGGCGCGACGTTGACCGCCACCCCGACGTCGCTGTCCTTCGGCAGCCAGGCGATCGGATCCACCTCGGCCGCGCAGTCGGTGACGGTACGCAACACCGGCACCTCGGCGGCCACGCTCTCCTCGGTATCCGCGCCGGCGCCGTTCACCCAGACCAACGGCTGCGGCACCACCCTCGCCGCGGGCGCCAGCTGCACGGTCAGCGTGACGTTCCGGCCGACCGCGGGTGGCGCCGCCTCGGCCAGCCTCACCGTGCTCAGCAACGCGACCAACCCCGCGCTGACCGTCGCGCTGAGCGGCACCGGCACGGGCGGCACCACCCCGACCAACCTCGCCCTCAACGCGCCGATCGCCGCGTCCAGCTACACCCAGACCTACGTGGCGGGCAACGCCGACGACGGGGACACCGGCACCTACTGGGAGGGTGCCAACGGCGCCTGGCCGGCCACGCTCACCGTCGACCTGGGATCGGCGAAGGCGTTGGCCTCGGTCGTGCTGCACGTGCCGCCGGCGACCGCCTGGTCGACCCGTACCCAGACCCTCGCGGTACTGGGAAGCACCAACAACAGCACCTGGAGCACGCTGGTCGGCTCCGCGACGTACACCTTCGATCCGGCCACCGGCAACGCGGTGACCATCATCCTGCCGGCCGGCACCACCGACCGGTACCTGCGGCTCTCCTTCACCGCCAACAGCGTGCAGAACGCCGCGCAGACCTCGGAGTTCCAG
>DASXOA010000055.1:0-4191 GCA_036494675.1 Rugosimonospora sp. | reverse complement strand
GGCCCAGCGGGTCGCCGCCGAACTGGCCGCGCTGCGCTCGGCGGTGCCACCGTCGATCGGGCAGAACTTCCTCGCGGTGGGCATCCGGTTCACGTCGTTCCAGATGCTCGACTCGTTCGCGCTGCTGACCGTCGCGTTCGGGCAGCGATTCGAGGTGAACCTGCTCGGACTGTCCACAATGGTGGTTCCGCCCCGGATCCCGGGAGACGCGGCCGTACCTCCGCTGGCCGAGCTCCAGCTGGCGCTGAAGGCCAGCTTCGTGCCGGACGACGGGTTCCTCAGCGTCGCGGCGCAGCTGACTCCGGCGTCGTACCTGCTGTCCCGGGACTGCCACCTGACCGGCGGGTTCGCGTTCTCCTGCTGGTTTCCCGTCACCGGTGCGCCGGTGCCCCACGCCGGCGACTTCGTGCTGACGCTGGGTGGCTACCACCCGAACTTCACCGTGCCTGACCACTACCCGCGGGTACCACGGCTCGGCCTGAACTGGAAGGTCAGCGATCAGCTCGCGGTCAAGGGCGAGTCGTACTTCGCGCTCACCCCATCGATGCTGATGTGCGGCATCGTGCTGGATGCCACCTGGACCAGCGGCGACCTGCGGGCCTGGTTCCACGCCGGCGCCGACTTCCTGGTCGCCTGGAAGCCGTACCACTACGACGCGCACGCGTACGCGACCCTCCAGGTCTCCTACCGCTTCGAGCTTTTCGGCACCCGGGAGATCCGGCTGGACGCGAGCGCCGACCTGCATCTGTGGGGGCCGGCCTTCTCCGGCACTGCCCGGGTCAGCCTGTCGGTCATCGAATTCGACATCGCGTTCGGCGACGCCGTACCCGAGGCTCCGCCGGCCGTCGAATGGAGCGAATTCAAGGGGTCGTTCCTGCCCGCGGCGCCCTGCAGTGTCGTGCTGCGCGACGGGCTGATCCGCAAGGCGACCGACGCGGCCCCCCGCGACCTGGGGGTGGTCAACCCGAAGCAGTTCGTGCTCGTCACGGACTCGGTCATCCCGGCCACCGCGGCGGTGGCCGGCGCCCCGATCGACCTGAGCGACCTGGCGCTCAGCCCGGTCGGGGTGGCCCCGATGGCGGTACCGGCCGGCGCGCTGACCGCGTCGCACACCATCCAGATCAGCCGCGACGGAGAATCCGCCGAGCAGCACTTCACCTTCACCCCGATCATCAAGCGCCTGCCGGCCGCGCTGTGGGGCGACAAGCTCGTCCCGGCGCTCGGCGACGAGGACTTCGTGGAGCGGGCCCTGGCCGGATTCGAGATCCGGCCGGCCGCCGACGCCGAACCGACCGCCGGCACGACGGTCGCGAAAGACGACTGGCAGTACGCCGACGCGCCGGTCGCCCCCACCTATCACTGGGAGAAGGGGTCGCCCGGACCACTGGGCGGCGATCCGGCCCGAGCGCAGGCCATCCGCGACACCATCACCGCCGATTCCACGGTGGCGGCCCGCAGCCGGCTGCTGGCCGCCCTCGGCATCACGACACCGGTCGAGGTCGACGCGTCCGTCGCGGACGCGTTCCCCACGGATCAAGGGGTTACGCAATGAGCGAGCACAAAAGCGGCGAAGGCGCTCCTCCCGTGAGGATCACGATTGAGCGCGGCGAGGAGCGGGCATGAGCATCGAGCCACTCGATGAGGCCCGCACCGCGCGGGTCATGTTCCTCGACTACCACCACCCGGCGATGGTGCCCGGTCAGTACACGATGGACGTTCGGCAGGACGTGAGCGGCCCGCGTATCGCATCCGACGCGATCGAAACCCAGTGGCGGTTCACCGTCGCCGGGGACCGCTTCACCCTGCGCCCTCCCGACGTGTACGCGGTCTTCCCACCGGACGGCGGCCTCGGCGACCACTCGGACGTCCTGCCGCACGTCGTGCTGACCCGCAGCACCATGCCCTGGGAGTACCGGGCCGACGGCGGGACCGCGCCGTGGCTCGCCGTTCTGCTGTTCACCGAGGACGAGCAGCGGACCCAGGCGTACCGGGAGCCTCAAATCACCACGCTCGGCGAACTCATCCCGGCGACGAGCGCACTCCACTGGCCCGGGCTCGACCTCGACCCGGCCGAGTACCAGGGCGGCGACAAGGCGACCGTCCTCGACGTACAGCAGCGGCTGCTGGCCACCCTGCTGCCGTCCGCGGCCGAACTCTCGCTGCTGACCCACGTACGCCGGGCCGAGGACGCCGACGGCAACCTGATCGACGACGAGCATTCGGTTGTGCTGGGCCGCCGGCTACCCCGCTCGGGAGGCATCAGCGTCGTCCACCTCGTATCCGTCGAGGGCCGGTACCGCGACGGCGCGTTCGACTTCGGCACCGCCGCCCCCGACGACTACATCCGCCTGGTCAGCCTGAAAAGCTGGCGGTTCGCGTGCGCCGACCCGGCAGGCGACTTCACCGGCCTGCTGACCGGACTGGACCGCACGCCGGTCGCGTTGCGGCTGCCGCCGGCCGAGGACCCGGAGGCCGAGCGCCACCTGGCCGCCGGCTCGGTACCGCTGCCACATCACCTGCGCCCCGGACACGCCACAGTCTCCTGGTACCGTGGCCCGCTCATCCCTTGCGACCCGCCCGAGGAACTCGACCTCCCGGTGCAGTCCAGCGCCGAGCTCATCCGCTACGACCCGACCCTGGGCCTGTTCGACGTCTCGTACGCGACCGCGTGGGAACTGGGCCGGTTGCTGGCGTTGCGCAGCCAGCAGCTCTCGGCCAGCCTGTACTCCTGGAAGCGGGCCAACGCCCAGGCCGTCCGGTCCGCCGAGGCGAACCTGCTGCACCCGGCCTGGGCCCCGCCCGACCCCGTCGCGGCGCTACCACCGGCCGTCGCGGCCTGGTTCGGCGACCTGCGGCTGCTGCGCGGCGTACCGCTGCGTTACCTGGTGCCCGACGAGCGCCTGCTGCCGCCGGAGTCGATCCGGTTCGTACGCGTGGACCCGCTGTGGGCGGACTGCCTGCTCGATGGCGCGTTCAGCCTGGGGCGGCTCACCGGTCGGCTGAAGCCGGTCGACCAGGAGCAGAAAAGCACCCTTGTCGACGCGGTGCCGGCGCACCCGGTGGTCAGCGGCTTCCTGCTGCGTTCCAGCCTGGTCTCCGGCTGGCCGGGGCTGCTGGTCGACGGGTACGACACCGGACCCGGGGGCCAGACCCGCGGCGTCGAGGCACTGCGGCGGGACCTCGTCGCGCCGGAGGTGCTGCTGTGCCTGTTCGCCGGCGATGTGATCCGGGTCGAGATACACCAACGGCCGGAGGCGCTGCACTTCGGCTCGGCCGGGCTGCCCGGGGACTGGCGCGGCGCTGACGGAGTGGTGGACCTCGATACGCTCGTCGAGGCGTTGCGCAGCGGGCCCGCGTTCACGTCGGCGGATTTCGCGGCGCGGACGGTCGAGGGTGTGCCCCGAGTGACGTTCGTCCGAAGCTGACGCGGGCCGGCGGCGTGCTCAGGTCGTGGAGGGTCACCTTCCTGCGCCGCAGAGCCGAATTCCCGGGAGGCTGCCTCTCACGAGGGAAGGCGGACGCCGGATTGGCGCCCGCCTCCCCGTCCCGTCGCGATCAGGGTCGTGGCGAGAGGTCAGTACCAGGTGAAGATGAGGCCATCTTCACCTCGCTCGTTCCGAGATGTCAAACTGTGCCGTTCGGAAACCGGGTTAGGGCTACGCGATCTGGGAGTACTCGTTCACCAGACCGCCGAGGATCTTGTGGCGGCGGACCCGTCGGGCGTCCAGGTCGATGACCGGCCATGGGGGCGTGTCTCGATCCGGTGGGCGTTGCCCGCGGATACCACCCGCTGACGTCGACGAACTCCGCCGCATCCGCGACGCCTTCACGGAACACCCGGCCCGCAAGACGAACGCTCGCCGGATAGCTGATGCGACTGTTGCGCGAATCTGCTAACCCTAATAGTCCCGGCAATGACGCCGGATCCATCGCCCCCCCGGAGGAAAAACAGTGTCCATACCCCCGCCGATGGGACCGCCGCCGGCAACGCCAGCGAATGACCACACGACGCTGTTCGGCGTCCTCGGCATCGTGCTCGGTATCTGCCTATGGCCGGCCGGGCTCGTGTTCTCGCTTCTGGCCATGAACGCGGCAGGCCGCGCGGGCAAGCCGAAGACGCTCGGCATCATCGGTCTCGTCCTCACCATCCTGGCGGCCATCATCTCGATCTACAGGGTCACCACGCTGTAG
>DASXOA010000054.1:0-30765 GCA_036494675.1 Rugosimonospora sp. | reverse complement strand
GTGGTCCTCGGCGCGGCGGCCGACGAGGTGTTGGCCAAGGCGGATCTGAGCGGGGCGACGGCGGTGGTCAACCCGGACTGGGCCACCGGCATGGGGTCCTCGCTGCGCGCCGGCCTCGCCGCGCTGGCCGCGTCGGCGTCCCGCCCGGCCGCCGCGTCGGCGTCTGACCCGACCGCCTCGGTGGCGGTGGGCCCGGCCGCCTCGGTGGCGTCGGCCCCGGGCGGCCCGGCCGCCTCGGCGAACGCCCCGGTCGACGCGGTGTGCGTGCTGCTGGTGGACACGCCGGGGATCACCGCCGGCGCGGTACGGCGGGTCGCCGGCCGGGCCGCGCCGGCCGCACTGGCCGTGGCGACCTATCACGGCGAACCGGGCCACCCGGTGCTCCTCGGCCGCGACCACTGGAGCGCCGTCGCCGAGATGGCGGTCGGCGACGTGGGTGCCCGCCGGTACCTGGCCCGGCATCCCGATCTCGTGGCGAGCGTGCCGTGCGAGGACATCGCGGTCGGCGACGACCTCGACGTGCCCCGGGACCTCCCCGGCCCGGATCCGTCCCCGCGCTGAACACACGCATCGCCCGCACTGAAGGCCGTGCTGAACGCGCTCATGGCCCTCGCGAGGGTCGCCCGGCCTCCGGATGTGTGTGCCCGCACCATTGTCGACCGGTACGGGGTGGTGGCAGCATCCGCCGGATGAGTGTGGAGCAGGTACGCGTCGCCGCCGGCGCGATCACCCAGAATGTCCTCGTCCATGGCCCCGAAGACGGCGTTCCGGTGCTCCTCGTGCACGGCAACTGTTCCAGCGCCGGGTACTGGCTGCCGCTGCTGCGCCACCTGCCCGACTCGCTGCGCCTCGTCGCGCCGGACCTGCGCGGGTACGGGCTGACCGAGGCCGCCCCGGTCGACGCCACCCGGGGGCTGCGCGACTTCGCCGACGACGTGGCGGCGCTGCTGGACGCCCCCGGGCTGTGGCCGGCCGGCGCCCGGCCGGTCGTGGTCGGGCACTCGATCGGCGGGGGCGTGGCGATGCAACTGGCCATCGACCACCCGGACCGGGTGGCCGGACTGATGCTGGAGGCGCCGGTCTCGCCGTACGGGTTCGGTGGCACCCGGGACGTGCAGGGCAGCCCGACGACGCCGGACTTCGCCGGTACCGGTGGCGGGTCGGTGAGCCCGGAGTTCGTCCGGCGGCTGGCCTCGGGGGATCGCGGCGGTGACGATCAGGCCAGCCCGCGCACCGTGCTGCGCACCGCCTACGTCGCCGACCCGGCGAGCCTCGGTGCCGACGAGGAGGCGCTCCTCGACACGGTGCTGTCGACCGTGGTCGGCACCGACAACTACCCCGGCGACGGCGCGGAGAGCCCGAACTGGCCGGGTTCGGCCCCCGGCTCCCGGGGAGTCACCAACGCCATCTCGCCGAGGTGGTTCCGGCCGGCCGAGGCGCTGGTCGCGCTCGCCCCGAAGCCTCCGGTCGTCTGGGTGCGCGGCGACGCCGACGTGATCGTCTCGGATACCTCCCTGTTCGACCTCGCCTATCTCGGCAAGCTCGGCGCGGTACCCGGATGGCCCGGCGACGAGGAGTGCCCGCCGCAGCCGATGGTCGCCCAGACCAGGGCGGTTCTGGACCGGTACGCGGCGGCCGGCGGCTCGTACACGGAACTGGTGTACGCCGGCTGCGGGCACTCGCCGCACGTCGAGCGGCCCGTGGACTTCGCCGCCGCGCTGCTCAAGCTGGTCGCGTCGCTGTCCTAGGGGGTACCGGTCAGGTACCGCTGGATGGTCGGCGCCAGCCAGGCCACCACCTCGTCGCGGGACAGTTGCGCGATCGGGGGCAGCCGCAGCACGTACCGCACCAGCGCCAGCCCGAGCACCTGGGACCCGACCAGGCCGGCCCGCAGCGGCACCTGCGCGGGATCCGGGCACAGCGGCGCCAGCGCCGGCCCCACCTGGGCGGCGAAGATGGCCCGCATCCGGTCGGCCGCGGCCGAGTTGGTCACCCCGGCCCGCAGCAGCGCGGTCAGCGTCTCGTCCGACTCCCAGCGCTCGACGAAGTGCCGGGCGAGCACCTCGCCCACCGTGTCCGGCCGCATCGAGGTGAGGTCCGGCAACCGCAGGTCGAACTCGGCCGCGGCGGCGAACAGCCGCTCCTTGCTGCCGTAGTAGCGAATCACCATGGCGGGGTCGATGCTGGCGTCCGCCGCGATCGCCCGGATGGTGGCCCGCTCGTACCCGTCGGCCGCGAACCGCTCGCGCGCGGCGGACAGGATCGCCGCACGGGTGGCGTCGGAGCGACGGGGCTTCTCGGTTCCGGTCACGCCAACGAATGTAGGCCAACGACCGTTGACGCGGAAGTAGCTGCGGCCGGGCGGGGCCGTTTGCCAGTCGGGACCGGGGGTAAGGGCGCACGACAGCCGACCCTCAGGAGGCCCCGGTGACCGAAGCCCGGCCTGTCGATAAAGATCAACAACTCGCCGGCGAGCGAGTCGACCACGCGGGTACCCGGCTCACCACCGACCAGGGCATCCCGGTCGACAACACCGACAACTCCCTGCATGCCGGTGCGCGGGGCCCAAGCCTGCTTGAGGACTTCCACCTCCGTGAAAAGGTCATGCGCTTCGACCATGAGCGGATCCCCGAACGGGTGGTGCACGCCCGCGGTTCCGGCGCGTACGGCCATTTCCAGGTGTACGAGTCGCTGGAGCGCTACACCACCGCCGAATTCCTGTGCGACCCGTCCCTGCGTACCCCCGTGTTCGTCCGGTTCTCCACCGTCCAGGGCTCGCGCGGCTCCGCCGACACGGTGCGGGACGTGCGCGGCTTCGCCACGAAGTTCTACACCGGCCAGGGCAACTTCGACCTCGTCGGCAACAACATGCCGGTCTTCTTCATCCAGGACGGGATCAAGTTCCCCGACGTCATCCACGCCGTCAAGCCCGAGCCCCACAACGAGATCCCGCAGGGCGCCTCGGCTCACGACAGCTTCTGGGACTTCGTGTCGCTGCAGCCGGAGACCATGCACCACGTCATGTGGCTGATGTCCGACCGCGCCATTCCGCGCAGTTTCCGGACCATGCAGGGCTTCGGCGTGCACACCTTCCGGCTGGTCAACGCGCAGGGGGTCACCACCTTCGTCAAGTTCCACTGGACCCCGGTGTTCGGCACGCACTCGCTGGTCTGGGAAGAGGCGCAGAAGATCGCGGGTACCGACCCGGACTTCAACCGGCGGGACCTGTGGGAGTCGATCGAGGCCGGCGCGCTGCCGGAGTACGAACTGGGCCTGCAACTGATCCCGGAAAACCAGGAGTACGAGTACGACTTCGACCTGCTGGACCCGACCAAGATCGTTCCGGAGGAGTTGGTCCCGGTCACTCCCGTCGGCAAGATGGTGCTGGACCGCAACCCGAACAACTTCTTCGCCGAGACCGAGCAGGTGGCGTTCTGCGTCGGCAACATCGTGCCGGGCATCGACTTCACCGACGACCCGCTGTTGCAGGCGCGGCTGTTCTCCTATCTGGACACTCAGTTGACCCGGCTCGGCGGCCCGAACTTCGCGCAGTTCCCGGTGAACCGGCCGCTGGCCGCGGTGCACAACCATCAGCAGGACGGGTTCGCGCAGCACGAGATACCGGTGGGTGAGGGCAACTACCACCCGAACACCCTGGGCGGCGGGTGCCCGGCGGTGCCGGGCACCGGGTTCACCCACTTCCCGGAGCGGGTCGACGGGCACAAGGTACGGCGGCGCAGCGAGACGTTCGCCGACCACTTCAGCCAGGTCACCCTGTTCTGGAACAGCATGTCCGACTGGGAGCGCGAGCATATCGTCGAGGCGTACCGGTTCGAGTTGGGCAAGTGCAACCGGATGGCGATCCGGGAACGGATGGTCGCCCACCTCGAACAGGTCGACCACCAACTGGCGGCCGCGGTGGCCGCGGGCATCGGAGTGGACGAGCCGGCGGCGGTCGGCGAGAACCACGGCCGGCGCTCCCCGGCGCTGAGCCTGACGGCCCGGCCCGGCGACGGGGTCGTCGGCCGGAAGGTGGCGATCCTGGCCGCTCCCGGCGTGGAGGAGGTCGGCCTGGTCCGGCTGTGCCAGGCGCTGGGCGAGCGCGGCGCCAAAGGCGACGTGCTCGCTCCGATGGCGGGCCAGATCCGCACCGCCAACCGGGACACGCTGGAACTGCCGGACGCGAAGGGGTTGTACACGATGGCCTCGGTGCTCTACGACGCAGTGGTGGTCGCCGGCGGCGAGGACAGCGTCGCGGCGCTGGTCGAGGACGGGTACGCGGCGCACTTCGTCGCCGAGGCGTACAAGCACGCCAAGCCGGTCGGCGCGGTGGCCGAGGGGGTCGCGCTGCTGCGCCGGGCGGGTCTGCCGGGGGCGGACGGCCGCCCGGCTCCGGACGGCGCGGGGGCCGGCGTGGTGATCCAGTCCGAGGCCGGTCCGGCCGACGCGGACTTCCTGGAGGAGTTCATGGCCGTACTGGCCGGCCAGCGGTACTTCCAACGGCCGCGCAAGGGAGTCGTCGCCTGACGGGCAACCGCTGTCCGCGAGGTCTCCGGAGGTAGGTCCACCTTGGTCGATGAAGCTTCGCCGGAGACCCCGCCCGTCGAGCGCCGCGCCCGACTTCGATGCAGACCCTATGTCACGATCTTGAAGGACTGCATGTAAATGCCGGTGAGACCGATACGGGTGCCATTGGGAATGGTCAAGAACTGGCTGCTCGAGCTGCAATTCGTGCCTGTGTACAGTACGAGTTGCCTTACGCCCGTGCCATAGAATGCCGCGACGCTCTGGATAAAGACGCGCCCGACCGGTGAGGGTTGACACTTGTTGTATCCGTACTTGCCGACCGCGAAGACGTAGGGAATGCCGCCGTAGTTATCCGCGGTCCACGCGCATCCGGTGCCCCCCGGACAGTCATTGAGCGACGCGGCCGCGGGGCTGGCGGCAATGAACATGCCCCCGAGACCAACCATCAGCCCTGCCACCAAAGCGATAATCGTCCGCTTCATTGAGCCTCCCTCGTAGTGGACGATCAATGTGATGTGCCGACGGTAGTCAACGCCTAAGCGGAGGCACCAGGAACTTCGTCGGTACTTCAGCCGTACCTCATCCGGGATCGACGACCACCGCGCCCACGGCGCGGCCGGGTCCATTGGGCACATGAAAACGATGCCCAGTCATTCCGTCGCGCTTTCTTATTCCATCGGGCTGCGCGATCGGGCACGCGGTAGCCGCGCGGGTCAGCGGCGGTCGAGGCCCTTGTCGAGACCGGCGCGACGCAGCGCGTCGGCCATCGCGCCGTTCAGCGCACCCGAGCCGCCGGACCCGCCGGACCCGCCGGACCCCCCGGAACCTCCGGGACGCCCGCCGCCCGAGCGCCCCGTGCGTCCCTGCCGGCCCGAGCCCGCGGAACCGGAGCCACCCGACCCGCCGGAGCCCGACCCGCCGGAGCCCGACCTCGCGGAGCCACCCGACCCGCCGGAGCCACCCGACCTGGGGCCACCCGACCTCGCGGAGCCGCCCGAGCCACCCGAGTCACCGGCACCGGCCGGCGCCTCGTCGTCCAGCCGCAGCGTCAGCGAGATGCGCTTGCGCGGGAGGTCCACGTCGAGCACCTTCACCCGGACGATGTCGCCCGACTTCACCACGTCGCGCGGATCCTTGACGAAGGTCTTCGACATCGCCGACACGTGGACGAGGCCGTCCTGGTGCACGCCGATGTCGACGAACGCGCCGAACGCGGCCACGTTGGTGACCACGCCCTCCAGCAGCATCCCGGGCTGGAGGTCGCCGAGCGTCTCGACACCGTCGGCGAACACGGCGGTCTGGAAGGCGGGGCGCGGGTCGCGACCGGGCTTGTCCAGCTCGCCGAGGATGTCGGTGACCGTGGGCAGGCCGAACGTGTCGTCCACGAATTCGCTCGGCTTGAGCTTGCGCAGCAGCGTGCTGTTGCCGATCAACGCGGCGAGGTCCTTGGTGGTGGCGTCCAGGATCCGGCGCACCACCGGGTACGCCTCGGGGTGCACGCTGGACGCGTCGAGCGGGTCGTCGCCCTCGCGGATGCGCAGGAAGCCGGCGCACTGCTCGAACGCCTTGGGACCCAGCCGCGGTACCTGGAGCAGCGCCTTGCGGGACCGGAACGGCCCGTTCGCGTCCCGGTGCGCCACGATGCTGCCGGCCAGCCCCGACCCGACCCCCGACACCCGGGTCAGCAGCGGCGCCGACGCGGTGTTCACGTCCACGCCGACCGCGTTGACGCAGTCCTCGACGACGGCGTCCAGCGACTTGGCGAGCTTGGTCTCGGCCAGGTCGTGCTGGTACTGGCCGACCCCGATCGACTTGGGGTCGATCTTCACGAGTTCGGCGAGCGGATCCTGCAGCCGCCGCGCGATCGACACCGCCCCGCGCAGCGAGACGTCCATGCCGGGCAGTTCCTGCGAGGCGTACGCGGAGGCGGAGTACACGGACGCGCCGGCCTCGGAGACCATCACCTTCGTCAGCGTCAACTCGGGGTGCGCGGCGATCAGGTCGACGGCGAGCTTGTCGGTCTCCCGGGACGCCGTACCGTTGCCGATCGCGATGAGCTCCACGCCGTGCGTGCCGGCCAGCCGGGCCAGGGTCGCGATGGACTCGTCCCAGCGCCGCTGCGGCACGTGCGGGTAGATGGTCTCGGTGGCGACCACCTTGCCGGTCGAGTCGACGACCGCCACCTTCACGCCGGTACGGAAGCCGGGGTCGAGGCCCATCGTCGGGCGGGCGCCGGCCGGGGCGGCGAGCAGCAGGTCGCGCAGGTTGGCGGCGAACACCCGGGCGGCCTCGTCCTCGGCCGCCTGGCGCAGTCGCATCCGCAGGTCGATGGAGAGGTGGCCGAGGATGCGGGTACGCCAGGCCCAGCGCACGGTCTCCATCAACCAGCGGTCGGCCGGCCGTCCCCCGTCGGCGATCGCGAACGCCACGGCGATGTTGCGCTCGTAGCTGCTCGGCCCGTCCGCCACCGGCTCCTCGGGCTCCATGACCAGGTCGAGCGCCTCCTCCTTCTCGCCCCGGAACATCGCCAGGATCCGGTGCGAGGGCAGCGTGGTCAGCGGCTCGGAGAAGTCGAAGTAGTCGGCGAACTTGGCGCCGGCCTCTTCCTTGCCCTCCCGTACCGTGGAGCGCATCCGGCCCCGCGACCACATCTGCTCGCGCAGCGCGCCGATCAGGTCCGCGTCCTCGGCGAACCGCTCGGTCAGGATGGCCCGGGCGCCCTCCAGCGCGGCGGCCGGGTCGGCCACCCCCTTGTCGGCGTCGACGTACCCGGCGGCGGTCGCCTGCGGTTCGAGACCGGGGTCGGCGAGCAGCGCGTCGGCCAGCGGCTCGAGGCCGGCCTCCCGGGCGATCTGCGCCCTGGTCCGCCGCTTGGGCTTGTAGGGCAGGTAGATGTCTTCGAGGCGGGCCTTCGAGTCGGCAGCCATGATCTGCGCGAGCAGGGCGTCGTCCAGCTTGCCCTGGCTGCGGACCGACTCCACGATCGCGGTGCGCCGCTCCTCCAGTTCCCGCAGGTAGCCCAGCCGCTCCTCAAGGGCGCGCAGCTGCGCGTCGTCCAGGGTGCCGGTGACTTCCTTGCGGTACCGGGCGATGAACGGCACGGTCGCGCCGCCGTCGAGCAGGTCTACGGCCGCCCGTACCTGTCCTTCCCGGACACCCAGTTCGGTGGCGATCTGCTGATGAATGGAGGTGGTCACGGTGCGCCATCCTACGGGTGCGCGCGACACGACACGGGGATGGTCTAATCGCGCAATGGTGAGATACGCGGTGATGCTGCGCGGCATCAATCTCGGTTCGAGCCGCCGAGTCTCCATGCAGGACCTCCGTGCCCTGCTGGCCGGCCTCGGCTACGAGGGCGTGCGCACGCTGCTGCAGAGCGGCAACGCGGTGTTCGGCGCGCCGCGGCGCAAGCCGGAGGCACTGTGCGCCGAGATCACCGAGCGGCTCGCCCGGGAGCTGGGCATGGAGATCGGCTGTGTCATCCGTACCGCCGACGAGCTGGCTTCCGTTGTGGACGCGAACCCCTTCCCGGACAAGGTGTCCGACGGCGCCAAGCTGGCGGTGACCTTCCTGTCCGGATCGGTCGACCCGGCCAGGTTCGCCGACGCCGACCCGGCCGACTTCGCTCCCGACGAGTTCCGGCTCGCCGGCCGGGAGATCTACGCCTGGCTGCCGAACGGGTTCAGCGGAAGCAAGATCCCGGTGACCTTCTGGGATAAGCGGACCGACGGGACGATTACCACCCGTAACTGGAACACCGTCGCCAAGTTGCTCGCGATGGCGCGCGACTAACTCCCGTACCGTGGCCCGGAGGGCCGTTTGAGCGGATCTGCGGTTGGCAATCGATTGCCGCCTTGATGCCCGGCGCGACACCGATGACCGGGAGTTGCCCCGAAATTGCGACGTTTGCCTCGCCATTTTGCCTGGTCCTTGGCTGGCACACGAGTGCCGGAAGATGGCATAGTGCTAGCCGGTGGGGGCGATCTGCCCGGGATCGGGCTGTCGGGGGAATCGAGGAGAAGCGATGCGGGAAGCGCCGCCGGCACGGTCGGCCAGCGCCACGGCATGGCGGGGGAACGCCACGGTGGGTCACGCCACGGCGGGTCACCCGGCTTTCGGTCACGCTGCCTTGGATCGCGTGGCCTTGGATCGCGTGGCCTTGGATCATGCGACCGCGGATCGCGCGGCCTTGGATCGCGCGGGGGTGCGCCGGTGACCGGTGGCGAGCGGATCAAGCCGCCGACGATGAAGGACGTGGCCGCGCTCGCCGGCGTCCACCCGGCGACCGCGTCGCGGGCCCTCAGCGGCGCGCGGACGGTCAGCCCCGAACTGGTGCGCGCGGTGCAACGCGCGGCCCGCAAGCTCAACTACCGGGTCAACCCGATCGGTCGCGCGCTCAAGCAGGGTGCCACCGGCACCGTGGGCGTGGTCGTACCCGAGATCGAGAACCCGTTCTTCCCCGCCCTCGTCCGGGCCGTCGAGGGCGCCGCGCACCGCGAGGGGCTGGGCCTGTTCCTGTGCGACGCCGACAACTCGGCGCAGATCGAGGCCGAGCGGGTCGACGAACTGCTGCGCCGGCAGGTCGACGGGCTCATCATCAGCCCGGTGCACGCGCTGCGCAGCGCCGAGGCGGTCCGGGCCGCGGCCGAGCGGGTACCGGTCGTGCAGGTCGACCGGATGGTGGACGCGCCGACCGACATGGTCGGCGTCAACCAGCACGGGATGATCGAGGCGGTCGTCGACCATCTCCGGTCGGCCGGTCGGGTGCGGTTCGCGTTCATCACGTCCGGTGAGGCCAACTCGCCGGTGACCGAGCGGCTCGCCGGGTACCGGCGGGTGTTCGCCGAGGACCCCGGCGCCCTGGACCGCATCCAGGTGGGCGACCTGACCCTGGAGTGGGGTGCGAAGGCGGCGGGAGCGCTGCTGGCCGGCCCCGAACCGTTGCCGGACGCGCTGGTCTGCGCCAACGACCTGATCGCCATCGGCGCCATGCAGACCCTGCGGCGGGCCGGGGTGCGGGTACCGGAGGACGTGGCGATCGCCGGCATCGACGACACCCCGTTCGCGCGGGTCGCCGAGCCCCTGCTGACGACCGTGGCGCAGCCGGTCGGGCAGATCGGCGACGAGGCCGTGCGGATGCTGCTGACCCGCCGCCGGGAGCCGCACCTCGCGCCGCGCCGGCTGGTCCTCACCGGGCGGCTGGTGCCCCGCGATTCCACTCCGGCCCCGGCGCCGGATGCGGCCCGGATCCGCGACCAGGTTCCGGGCCAGATCCGCGGGTCCCCGGAAGGGCCCCGGTAACGATCACCACCTTGTGAGTCTCGTCAGTGAGGAACAACACCATGAGCAATGCGCAGAGCCGCGACCTGACGGGTACCGTCGTCGCGATCACCGGGGCGAGCGCCGGCATCGGCCGCGAGGCCGCCCGGCAGTTGGTCGAGGCCGGCGCGTCCGTCGCCCTGTCGGCCCGTCGGGCGGACCGGCTGGATGAGCTGGTTGCCGAGTTGGGTGCCGATCGGGCCGTCGCGGTCGCCGGCGACGTTCGCCTGGCGGCGGACAATCAGCGGCTCGTCGACGCCGCGCTGGCACGCTTCGGCCGGCTGGACTCGCTGGTCGCCAACGCCGGGATCGGCGCGTACGGCGGGATCCTCGACGGCACCGACGAAGAACTGGTCGAGATGATCGAGACGAACTTCACCGGCACCATGTGGAGCGTCCGGGCGGCGGTGCCGGCGATGCTGGCCGCCGGCGGGGGCGACGTCGTGATCGTCAGCTCGGTCGCCGGGCTGCGCGGTGGCGCCGACGAGGCGGTCTACGCGGGTACCAAGTTCGCGCAGATGGGCCTGGCCGGTTCGATCGACCGTGAGCTGCGGGAGAAGGGCATCCGGGTCAGCACCATCAACCCGGCCGGCGTGCACACCGAGTTCGCCATCGGCCGCGGCCGGACCGAGGGCGAGCCCTGGCTGGACGAGGTGCTACGGCCCGAGGACGTCGCCGCCGCGATCGTCACGGTGCTGCGCCAACCCCGCCGCCTGCGTACCCAGACCTGGTCGATGTGGAGCATGGCCCAGGGCAGCTGACCATGGCCCAGGGCAGCTGAGCCGCCGGCCCGCGCCACGTCCGGGGGGTACGGGGCGCGGGCCGGGCACCTCCGCGTGCTCGGCGGCAGGCAGCGCAGCCGCGCTCTCGGCGGCCGGTAGCGCAGCCGCTCTCGGCGGCCGGTAGCGCAGCCGCGCGGGTCACAGGCCGCCGTTGCTGTACAGGAGCTGGCCGTTGACCCAGCCGCCCTGCGGCGAGCAGAGGAACGCGACGAGGTTCCCGCAGTCCGCCGGCTCACCCAGCCGGCCCAGCGGAGTCTCTCGGGCGAACCGTTCGACCAGCTCGGGGCTCATCCAGCCGGTGTCGACCGGTCCCGGATTGATGACGTTGGCGGTCACGCCGAGGTCGCGCAGCTCGCGGGCCGCCGCGATGGTGATCCGGTCCAGGGCGCCCTTGCTCGCCCCGTACGGCAGGTTGCCGACGGTATGGTCGCTGGTCAGCGCGACGATCCGGCCGGAGCCGAAGGGATCCCGGTACCGGGTGGCGAACTCGCGGATGAGCAGCCAGGTGGCCCGGGCGTTGACCGCGAAGTGCCGGTCGAAGCTCTCCACGGTCGTGTCCAGCAGCCCGGAGTCGACCGACTCGCAATGTGCCATCACTAGCGCGCGCACCGGCCCGAGCGCGGCCGTGACGTCGTCGAGGATCCGGCCGGGCGCGTCGACGTCGGTGAGGTCGGCGGAGACCGGGCGGGCGCGTACCCCCAGCTCGGTGATGAGGCGCTCGATCCGCTCGGGGGCCTCGTCGTCGCTGCCCCAGGCCATCCGCTCGTCGTACGGCCGCCAGTACGAGTACCCGATGTCCCAGCCGTCGGCGGCCAGCCGCGCCACGATGGCCGCGCCGATGCCCGCCCGGCGCCCGACGCCGGTCACCAGAGCCACAGGTCCCATCCCGCAGACCCTAGGCGAGAGGTGGGGGACCGGGGAGCGGTTTTGATCGGAGTCGGCCGGCCCGTCCCCCGTTGACGGGCCGGCCGTGACCGTGGGGCGGGTCAGAGCGTGACGGCGATCCGGTTGTCGACCGACGTCACCCCGGGCGCCGACCAGGCGACCCGTTCCGCCTCCTGCTTCTCCACCCAGGAGCCCACCGATCCGCACAGGATCACCTTGTCGCTCTCGACGTCGACGTTGACCTGTTCGGCGTCGGTCTCCGCGTTGCGGACGAGCGCGTCCTCGATCCGTTGCCGCAGTTCCTGCGTCGAGGGCTGGATGCGCGGCCGTACCGTGGCGAGGTTGGTCACCCCGCGTACGCCCGACAGCCTGCGTACGGCACGCTCGGCCGAGCGCCGCTGGTACTCCCACTCGACCTCGCCCTTGATCGTCACCCAGCCCCGCGCGACCGTGATGTCGAGGCGCTCGATGGGGACGAACGCGTCCCACTCCAGGGCACGGGTGGCGGCGCCCGCGATGTCGGCGTCGGTGCGCTCGGCGGAACTGGGCAGCCGGACCTCGATGTCGTTGGCCACCGCACGCACGCCGTTGACCCGGTGCGCGGTGCGCTCGGCCGTCCACTTCTTGCCGTAGTTGTCCACCCAGCCGGTCAGCGCGACCACGCCGTCCTTGACGGTCACCCCGATCTCGTTGGACTGGACCCGGGCGTCCCAGTTGAACTCCTCCAGCACGTCACGCTGGATCTGATCGTCGGTACGAGTCACCGTTGCGCCGGTCATCTGCGGATACCCCTCCTGGCGGCTTCTGGGTTCCTGGCGGCTTCTGGGTGATCGTGACGCCTCTCGGGGTGAGGAGCCCTCACTCCGCCCGGGTGAACCGTCAGAGCAGGTGCAGTTCGCGGGCGCGGCGTACCGCGTCGCGGCGCCGTGCGGCGTCCAGTTTGCGGTAGATGTTGCGTACGTGGGTCTTGACCGTGTTGACCGACAGGGACATCTCGACCGCGATCTCGGTGTTGGACAGGATGCTCTGCAGGTACCGCAGCACGGTCAGCTCGCGTTCGGTGAGCGGCTCGGCCAGCATGGCGGGCATCGGGGTGCCCGGGCCGGCCGGTACGGGCCGCTCGCCGGCCGCGACCAGCTCGTTCACCAGTGACCAGCAGGCCGTACCGGAGTCCAGGTGCTCGATGAGCAGCTCCCGGGCCGGAGCGCCGGCCCTCGTGAACACCCGCCGGAACCCCTCCGGCTCGGCGAGCCGCAGCACCTTCTCCAGCGTCCGGCTGGCTCGCCGGGCGTCGCCGGTGCGCCGTGCGGCGAGCGCCTCGACCAGTCCGGCCGACAGCCGCAGCGGCAGCGGTGCCCCGGTGTCGTCGTGCCAGGCGGGCAGCGTGCGCAGCGCGGCGCCGGGATCGTCGTCGCGCAGGTACGCGTGGGCCAGCGTGACCGCGACCGCGGGGTCGGGTACCGGCGCCGGTTGCCGGTCCGGCCGCGGTTGCCGGGTGGCCGGCTCACCGTCGGCGGGCGGGGAGAGCAGCCGCCGTACCGTCTCGGCGTCGCCGTGCGCGGTGCGCAGGTCGGCCTCGACGGCGGCGAACGACTGCTCCAGGAACGCCGAAGGCGGCCGGTCGGCCAGGTCGCGGCGGCCGGCCGACAGAGCCTCGTACCCCTTGGCCAGGTCGCCCTGCTCGTGCAGCAGTTGCGCGGTGACGACCGCGATCGAGCCGGCCAGCGCCGGTTCCGAGCCCGGCTCGCAGGCGCCGGACGCGAAGTCCAGCTCCGAGCGGGCGCGATCCAGCCGGTCCCACTGGATGTCCACCACGGCCAGCGCCAGGTACGCGTAACCGCGGTGCACGGCCCGGGACTGCCCCGCGCACGGCGGCATGCCCAGGGCGGCCTGCGCGGTGCGCTGGGCGGCGCGCAGTTCGCCGCGTACCGCCTGGACGAACGCGAGCGTGCTGGCGCACACGAGCCTCGGGCAGGACAGCCCGGCGGCCTCGGCGTGGGTCAGGCCGGCGCGCAGGGCGGCCTCGGCCGCGTCCAGGTTTCCGGCGGTCAGTTCGGCGGTGCCGAGCGCGGCCAGCGCGATCGCCGCCGGCCCCGTCTCGGCGGCCGGCCCTGTCTCGGCGGCCAGCCCCGGCTCCGACGCCGGCGCCAACCCTGCTGCCGGTGCCGTCTGCGCGGCCGGCCCCGGTGCCGGCCCGGCCGCTCGATCGGAACCCGGCTGGGTCAGCGCCGGCTGGGTCCACGCCTGCGCCGGGCCGAGCAGGTCGAGCATCGCGGTCGCCGCCTGCCGGGTCTGCGCCGGGTCACCCCGCTGCTGCGCGTGCGCGAGCTGCAACGCCGCCGTGATCAGGGAGAACCGGTCGCGGCGCGGCTCGTCGAGCAGGTGCCGGTGCCGGTCGGCGAGCCGCAGGTACCCGTCGGCCGTGTCGAGGTCGCGCAGGTCCAGCCGATCCGCGGCGTACGCCAGGGCCAGCTCCGGGTCGGCCCGGATGGCATCGGCCGGCGGCGGCTCGACCAGCGCCGGCAGCGGTTCGTCGTGCCCGTACCGGGCCAGGTGGTGCCAGCTGTCGACGAGCAGGCCGGCCGCGTACCCCCAGTCCTGCGCGGCCAGCGCGTGGCGCAGCGCGTCCACCGGCTGATCCTCCCCGGCGTGCCACCGGGCCGCGCGGCGGTGCAACTCCGCGATGCGCTCGGGTGCCTGGCGGTGCAGCCGCGCGCGCAGCAGTTCGCCGAACATCCGGTGGTACCGGAACCACGACGGCCGGGAATCCAGCGGTACCACGAAAGTGTTCGTCCGGGACAGTTCGGCGAGCACCTGGTCGCCGTCGTCGCGCCCGGTCAGCGCTCCGACCAGGCCGCCGCACAGCCGTTGCAGGATCGAGGTGTCCACCATCGTCTCCTGGATGCCGGGGGACTGGTCCTCGAACACCTCGCCGATCAGGTACTCCGCGACGGTCGCGTCGTCCCCGGCGAAGTGACCGATGAACCTGGCCGGGTCCGGGTGCTCCTGCAGGGACAGCGCGGCGAACCGTACCCCGGCCGGCCACCCCTCGGTGTGCGCCTGCAGCGCCTCGAGGGCCTGCGCCGGCAGCGCGATCTCCTGCTCGCCCAGCAGCCGCGCGGTCTCCGCGGCGGTGAACGACAGCTCGGCGGTGCGCAACTCCGTCAGCTCGTCACGCAGCCGCAGCCGGTGCAGGGGCAGCGCCGGATCGGCCCGGGTCGCGATGACCAGCCGCAGCCCGGAGGCCGCGTGGCGCACCAGGAACTCCAGCCCGTCCAGGACGTCCGGGTCGTGAACGTGATGGAAGTCGTCGAGCACGACCACCGCCGGCTCGGCCGACCCGGCCAGCGTGTCGGCCAGTTCGGTGAGGTAGCCACCGGACCCGGGTACCGGGAGCGGCCCGGGTACCCCGGCCGAGTCCAGTGCGGCGTGCAGGTACCACCAGAACCGCCCGCCCGCGTCGTCGGGCTCCAGAGCGAGCCAGCCCGTCCGGCCGCGCTCCCGTGCCCACGTGCTCAGCAGCACCGTCTTGCCCCAGCCGGCCGGCGCGACCAGCACGGTGAGCGGGCCGCCGGCGCCGGTATCGAGCAGGCTGTGCAACCTGGGCCGGGTGACCAGGCTGCCGGGCAGCGGCGGCACCGCCAGCTTGGAGACCAGCAACGGCTCGCCCGGCCCGTCGACCTCCGGGTGATTCTGCAGCACCCGTCCCACCCCCGTGGAGACCCACCGAACAACCACCCTTGCGTTATCCCCTCGGGCGGCGGCGCAAACCGGGTCCGCGCAAGGACGTTCATCCCCGGTGGGCGACCCGGGATCACCCGACGAGTGCAGATCATGGTGCTACGAAGTAGTTCGCCCGCCGATGTGGCCCGTTGCGGGACACGGGGGAGGTTGCACGCAGGCATGGCCAAGGCAGTCGGTATCGACCTCGGGACCACGAACTCGGTGATAGCGCTGCTGGAAGGCGGCTCGCCGACGGTGATCGTGAGCGCCGAGGGCTCCCGCACGACTCCGTCGGTGGTTGCCTTCACCGATGGCGACGAGCGGCTGGTCGGGCAGCTGGCCCGCCGGCAGGCGATCCTGAACCCCCGGGGCACCGCGTACTCCGCCAAGCGGTTCGTCGGTCGCCGGTTCTCCGAGGCCGCCGAGGAGGCCAAGGCGGTGGCCGTCAAGGTGGTACCGGGGCCGGAAGGGCTGGCCAGGTTCGACATCCACGGCAACCAGTACCCGCCGGAGGAGATCAGCGCGCAGATCCTCGGCAAGCTCGTCGAGGATGCCAGCAGGTACCTCGGTGAGCGGGTCACCCAGGCGGTGATCACGGTGCCGGCGTACTTCAACGACGTGCAACGCGCGGCCACCAAGGACGCCGGGCGCATCGCCGGGCTCGACGTGCTGCGCATCATCAACGAGCCGACCGCCGCGGCCCTGGCCTACGGCGTGGACAAGCGGCAGCACGAGACCGTCCTGGTCTTCGACCTGGGTGGCGGGACGTTCGACGTGAGCATTCTGGACGTCGGCGACGGCGTCGTGGAGGTGCGGGCCACGGCCGGCGACACCCACCTGGGCGGCGACGACTTCGACCGCCGGCTGGTCGACCACCTGGCCGGCGCCTTCCAGCGGGAGCACGGCATCGACCTGCGCGACGATCCCCAGGCGCTGCAACGGCTGTTCGAGGCCGCGGAGTCGGCCAAGGTCGAGCTGAGCTCGGTCTCGCAGACCCAGGTCAACCTGCCGTTCATCGCCTCGGACGCGGCCGGCCCGAAGCACTTGTGCGAGACGGTCACCCGGGACGCGTTCGAGGAGCTGACCAGGGACCTGCTCGACCGGTGCGTGGAGCCGGTACGGCAGGCGATGGCCGACGCCGGGCGCAACCCCGAACAGCTCGACGAGGTGATCCTGGTCGGCGGTTCCACCCGGATGCCGGCGGTACAGGCGCTGGTCAGGCAGCTGACCGGCGGCAAGGAACCGAACATGAGCGTCAACCCGGACGAGGTCGTGGCGATGGGTGCCGCGATCCAGGCCGCGGTGCTGACCGGCCAGGGCCCGGACGTCGTGCTGCTGGACGTCATCCCGCTCTCTCTCGGGCTGGAGACGCTCGGCGGCGTGATGACCAAGGTGATCGAGCGCAACACGACCATCCCGGTGCGGCACACCGAGGTGTTCTCCACCGCCGAGGACAACCAGTCCGCGGTGACGATCGTGGTGCTCCAGGGCGAGCGGGAGCGGGCCGGCGACAACCGGGTCATCGGACGGTTCCTGCTGGAGGACATCCGGCCGGCTCTGCGCGGGGTACCGCAGATCGAGGTCACGTTCGACATCGACGTCAACGGCATGCTCAACGTGGCCGCCCGGGATCAGCACACCGGCGCGGAGCAGACCATCACCATCACCAAGACCACGAACCTCGACCGGGTCGAGGTCGACCGCATGGTCACCGACGCGCACCGCAACCAGGACGAGGACGGTGAGGTGCGCCGGCTGATCGACATGCGCAACGAGCTGGAGTCGGTCGCGTACCTGGTGGAGCGGCGGTTGGACGAGCTGGAGGACGAGGTACCGGTGCACGACAAGGCCCGCGGCGAGACGCTGCTGGCGCAGGCTCGCCAGGCGATGGAGAACCAGGCGCCGCTGGACCGGATCGAGTCCATGAACGCCGAGCTGCGCGAGATCGCGAAGGACCTGGTCACCCGCGGATCGAGGGCCCGGATCGGTGCCCCGGACCGGTTGGTCGGGGACGACGTGATCGACGTGGAGCCCCAGTCGCGGTGAACCATCCGGAACGGCCCGCCCGCCACGGCGTGCCGGAGACGACGGCCGGGACCGGTTCTCCGGCCACGTCCGGCGGGGTCGTGCGGGACGGCGAGGCGGTGCCGGACGGTGATGCGGTGGCGGGCGGTGACGCGGTGGCGGGCGGTGACGCGGTGCCGGGCGGTGGTGCGGTGCCGGGCGGCGCCGTGCGGGACATCGAGCAGCGGTGGCGGCGGGCCCTGGACGACCTGGACGGTCTGCGCCGGCGCTACGACCGGCAGGCGGCCCGTGACCAGGCCACCGAGCGGTGCCGGGTGGTCGCCGCGTGGCTACCGGTGGTGGACAACCTCGACCTCGCCCTGGCGCACGCCGGCGGCGGCGAGGGTGGCGTCGTGGAGGGAGTACGGGCGATCCGCGACCAGGCTGTCGCGGTGCTGTCCGCACTCGGCTACCCGCGCCACGACGAGGTCGGGGTGCCGTTCGATCCGGTCACCCACGAGGCGATCAGCGTGGAGTGTCCCGACGGTCAACCGTCCGGGGTGGTGCTCCGGGTGCTCCGGCCCGGGTACGGCGACGGGGACCGCCAACTGCGCCCCGCCTCGGTGGTCGTCTCCGGCGAGGCTCGTTGAGGCGGCGCGCGAGGCTCGTTGAGGCGGCGCGACCGGAGCCGGTCGTTTCGCCCGTTCACGGTTGGAGACAATGTTCGCATGGAGGCAGGCGAGATGCCGGCGGTGACGCTGGCTGGCGACATATCTGTGCCGGTCATCGGTTTCGGGACCTGGCAGCTGCAGGGCAAGCAGGGCTACCAGGCGGTCCGGCTGGCGCTGGAGGCCGGGTACCGGCACATCGACACGGCGACGATGTACGGCAATGAGGACGAGGTGGGGCGGGCCCTGCGGGACAGCGGGCTGGACCGGCGGGAGGTCTTCATCACCACCAAGGCCCCGCCCAGTTCGGCGGGCCGGGAGCGGGAGACGATCGCGGCCAGCCTGCGGGCACTGGGCGTCGACTACGTCGACCTGTGGCTGGTGCACTGGCCCCCGGCGGGCCGGGCCGCGCCGCCGATGTGGCGGGAGTTCCTGACCGTACGGGACAGGGGACTGGCCCGCGCGATCGGCGTCAGCAACTACCGCACCGACCAGATCGATGAGCTGATCAACGCGACCGGGCAGGCGCCGGCGGTCAACCAGATCCCGTGGAGCCCCAGCCAGCACGACCCCCGCCGGTTGGCCGAGAGCCGCGACCGGGGGGTGCTCGTCGAGGGGTACAGCCCGCTCAAGGGCACCCATCTGCGGGACCGGACGCTGGTCGGGATCGCCGAGGAGCACGAGGTCACGGTGCCGCAGGTGGTGCTGCGCTGGCACATCCAGCACGGCATCCCGGTGATCCCGAAGTCCTCGGACCCCGGCCGGATCAGGGAGAACTTCGATCTGTCCGACTTCTCGCTGAGCGATCAGGAGATGGATCGGATCGACGGGCTGTCGACGGAGTGAGCCCGGGCGGACCGGCTGGCGACGCCGGCCGGTCCGCGACAGGGGCGCCGGGACCGGGGTCCGCGATCCAGGGCCGGGGCCGTCGGGGAAGCGGGGCCGCCGGGAGGCGGGAGGCCGGGGGCCGGTCGCGGTGGCCGTTGCCGCCCCGGGTGGGCACGATGGACCTATGATCCCGCTCGACCTCGCGATCCGGCTGCGTGACGCCGGCCTGAGCTGGAAACCGGCCGTCGGCGACTGGTTCGCCGTACCGGACCGGGAGATGGACGACGACCTGTTCGTTCTCAGCGACATGACCATCCAGGTGTACGAGGTGCCCGAAGGGTCGCTGATCGGGTTCAACGGCACCACCGAGTGGGCGCTGGACGACCTGGACAAGGATGAGGCCGTCTGGCTGCCGCGCGAGGATCAACTGCGCGAACTGCTCGGCGCCGCCTTCCGCGCGCTGTTCTGCGACGTGGACGGGTACCGGGTGATCGGTACCGGGATCGACGTCCGGGCGGCCAGCCCGGACCGGGCGTACGGCGAGGCTGTGCTGCAGGTGCTTCGTGGCCGGACGGGGGACGAGGTGCCCCCGGCCGCACCGCTACCCTGAGCGGCATGGCTGAGCTCCCCGACCGCACCGGGCCGGCGGACCCCCGGCAGCTCCGCGCCTCGGACGCCGACCGTGAGCGGGTCGCCGAGATCCTGCGCCAGGCGGCCGGCGAGGGCCGGCTCGCCCTGGACGAGCTGGAGGAGCGGCTGGGCGTGGTCTACGCCGCGCGCACCTACGCCGAACTGGAGCCGGTCACCGAGGATCTGCCCGCGCACGCCGCGCCCCCGGCGCCGGCCCCGTCGCGGGCACCCGGCGCCACGTCCACCAAGGGTGGGGCCGTGGCGGTCCTGGGTGGCTTCCAGCGCAAGGGCGCCTGGGCCGCCCCGGGCACCTTCACCTGCTTCGCGCTGTGCGGCGGCGGCGACATCGACCTGCGGGAAGCGCGGCTGATCGACGGGGAAATCACCATCTGGGCGTTCGCGCTGATGGGCGGCATCAACGTCATCGTGCCGGAAGAGGCCGACGTGCGCGTCAACGGCGTGGGCATCATGGGCGGGTTCGACCACCGGGCGTCCGGTGCCGGCCAGACGGGCGGGCCGCGCATCACCGTGAACGGCCTGGCGATCTGGGGCGGCGTCGACGTGAAGCGGCTGCCGTCCGAGGAGGAGCGCCAGCGCCGGAAGCTGGAACGCAAGCGGCTGAAGCGGGAGCGCGAGCTCGATGGCGGATATCGCGTCGATGATGAATGAATCGATGCGACTTCGCCATCGACGAGGGGCGTAAGGATCGCTCCGGGTCGCATACTCTGGTTGCGTGTTCTGGCGACGTCGCTCTCGCAAGCGTGACCACAGCCTGTTCTCGAACGCCACGGCACTGCTCGCGTGCGGACTGCTCGCCGGCGTCGTGGTCGCGGCCGCGCTGTTCCCCGCGGTCGCCATGTCCGGCCTGGCAGCCAAGGCCGGCGCCGACGGGTTCGATGAGCTGCCCACTCAGCTGACGGTGACGCAGTCCCCACAGATCAGTTACGTCTACGCGTCCGACGGCAAGACGCTGATCTCCACGTTCTACGACGAGAACCGTCGCGACGTGCCGATCGCGCAGGTTGCCCCGGTCATGCAGCAGGCGATGGTCGCAGCCGAGGACACCCGCTTCTATCAGCACCACGGTGTGGACGTGAAGGGCGCGGCCCGCGCGCTGGTGGCCAACCAGCAGGCCGGCCAGACCGAGCAGGGCGCGTCGACGCTGACCATGCAGTACGTGCGGCAGGCGATCGAGTACTCGGCCTCCACGCCGCAGGAGGTCGTCGACGCCACGTCCGACACGACCGGCCGCAAGCTGCGCGAGATGCGCTACGCGCTGGCGCTGGAGAAGACCCTGAACAAGCAGCAGATCCTGGAGCGATACCTGAACGTGGTGCCGTTCGGCAACAGCGCCTTCGGGATCTACGCCGCCGCCGAGGTCTACTTCGGCAAGCCACCCAGCGCGCTGACCCTGGGCGAGGCGTCACTGCTCGCCGGCCTGCCGAAGGCGCCCACCTCGTACGACCCGATGACCGCGGACGGGCTCAAGCTCTCGGTCGAGCGGCGCAACAACTACGTGCTGGTGAACATGGTGAAGATGGGCTACATCACCGAGGCCCAGCGGCAGGCCGTGATCAAGGAGCCGCCGACGTTCCCCGGCAAGCCCACCCCCAACGGCTGCGCGCTGGTGACCAACAACAACTGGGGGTTCTTCTGCGACTACTTCTACCGCTGGTGGCTCCAGCAGCCCGCGTTCGGTGCCGACGAGTACGAGCGGGAGATCCGGCTCAAGACCGGCGGCTACTCGATCGTCACGTCCCTGGACGTCAACGCGCAGGCCGCGGCGAAGAAGCACATCGAGCAGCTTGACAAGACCGGGAGCAATCCGAGCGCGCTGATGCTCGCCGGTGTCGAACCGGGAACCGGTCACATCGAGCTGATGGCGACGAACCGCAACTACAGCAACGACCAGTCGCACAACCCGGTCACCACCGATCCCGCGAAGAGCAAACACGGCGTGAAGGGCAACACGCCCAACACGACCAACCCGCTGATCAGCGGCGGTGGGGACATCAACGGGTACCAGGCCGGCTCGTCGTTCAAGGTGTTCACGATGGTGGCGGCGCTGGAGCAGGGCGTCACGCTCAACTACAACATCAACACCACGTCGCCGTACGTCTCGCACTACGTCATCGAGCCGGGCAGCCCGGCGGCGTGCAATGGTCCGCACTACTGCCCGGTCAACGACAACCCGCCCTGGATGAACGGCCCCCGCAACATGTGGACCGGGCTGGGTCGTTCCGTCAACACGTACTGGGTGCCGATGGAGGAGAAGGTCGGCGCGCAGAACGCGGTCAACGCGGCCAAGAGCCTGGGCATCCAGTTCCGGGCGGGACTCGACGCCTCGCTGGCCGGGAACGCCAGCCAGTGGGGCGCGTTCACCCTCGGCGTCTCCGCAACCACCCCGCTGGACATGGCCAACGCGTACGCCTCGCTGGCGGCGGACGGCAAGTACTGCGAGCCGCTGCCGGTCATCGCGATCCGGGACTTCAACGGGGCCAAGCTCGACGTCGCGAACTCCCGCTGCCACCAGGCGGTGCCCGTGAACGTGGCCCGGGCCGCGGTGGACGCGCTGCGCTGTCCGATCGGTGACCAGTCGGCGTTCGGACAGTGCGACGGGGCGACCGCCGCGAACATCCGGGGAATGGTCGGCAAGCCGACGGCCGGCAAGACCGGAACCACGGACGGTGACCAGACGGCGACGCTGATTGCCATGACCAGGCAACTCGCGGTCGGCGGCATCCTCGCCGATCCGGACTGGCCACAGACCACCCACCTGGTGCGTGACGTGGGCGGCCGCGACCCGCACGCCGGGGTGGTGAACCCGGCCGTCGGGGAGACTCTGCACGACGCCATGGTCGGCAAGCCGTCGCTCGGCTTCACCGCACCGCCGCGCAGCCTGGCGTTCGGCAAGCAGTCCGGGACGCCGGACGTGACGTGCCAGTCGGTCTCCTCGGCCACCGCCAAGCTCAAGGGCGCCGGGTTCAAGGTGACCGTCGATTCGACGCCGATCACCTCGAACTGTCCGGCGGGGACGGTCGCCCAGGCCAACCTGTCCGGCGGCGCCGGCGGTGCCGGCGGCACGGTCACACTCATGCTGAGCAAGGGTGGCGGCGGTGCACCACCGCGCGGAGGCGCACCACCGCGCGGCGGCCATGGCTAGCCCCTCGGCGGCCACGGGCCTAACCCACCGGCAGCCTCGGCGGCGCCGACCGGCGGGCCGCGTGGCGCGGCTTGGCACCGGCTGGTAGGTGGTTTACGGTGTAGGTCGTATCGCGCCAGGGGGAGGCGTTGGGGGTGCTCGTCTCTGCCGAAACAGCTCCGGCTGCGCTCCCGCGGCTAGGCGTAGGCGTTGGGGGTGCTCGTCTCCGCCAGGAAAACGGTTCCGGCTGCGCTCCCTCGGTGGGGTCTGCCGGCCCCACGATCCACTTCATCCATACAGGTAAGCGGGTCACGACGCGGGCTGGCGGGCCCGGGCACACGGTGGCTTGACTCGATCAGATGACCGTGGGGGAAGCCCCGATGGAACCGAAGACGCGCGGTGGCATTCAGGGTTGGCTCGCCTACCTGGTCGTCGGGCTGAGCGTCGCCACAACCTATTACCTGGTCCCGGCCCACGGCGCCGGCCGTGTCGTGCGGATGGCGTTGTACTGCCTGGTGAGCGTGTCGGCCGCGGTGGCTCTCGGGTGGAGTCTGCGGCGCAACCGACCACCGCAGTGGCTGCCCTGGCTGTTGCTCGGGGTCAGCCAACTGGTCTACGCCGGCGCGGACATCAGCTTGAGCGTGGCGCGCCTGCTCGACACGACGGCGCCGCTGCCGGCCGCCAACCTGCTGTACCTGTCCCACTACCCACTGATGGTCGTCGGGCTGAGCGTGCTCATCCGCGCCCGGATACCGGGCCGGGACCTGGCCGGCCTGCTGGACGCGGGCGTGCTGGTGGTGGTGGCGGCGCTGCCGTACTGGCTGTACCTGATCCAGCCGCACTCGCACGCGGGCGCGTCGCTGGTCGTGAAGGCCGTCTGCGTCGGCTACCCGGCGATGGACCTGGCGCTGCTCGCGGTCGCGCTGCGGCTGCTGCTCGGCGCCGGACGCCGGCCGGCGGCGTTCCTTCTCCTGTGCGGCAACCTGCTGGCCGTGCTCGGGGCCGACACCGTGTACGCGATCGAGCGGCTGCACGGGGTGCACATGTCGGGCCGGACGCTGAACCTGGTCTGGCTCGTCGGCGACCTGTGCCTGGGCGCCGCCGCGCTGCACCCGACGATGCGCCGGCTCGGCAAGCGTTCGCACGCGCGGGACGCCAGCCGGGTACCGCTGCGGGTCGTCACGCTGTCCGCGACCGCGTTCACGGCGCCGGTGATGCTGGTCGTCGAGTACGCCAACCGCGAGTACCGCGACATCCCGGCCACCGCGGTCGCCTGCGCGCTGCTGTTCGGGCTCAGCGTCGTCCGGGTCGGCGGACTCGTCGCCGACCAGCGGCGCTCGGCCATCACGGACGCGCTGACCGGGCTGCACACCCGGCAGTTCGTCGAGGCGCAGTTGGCCCTGGAGGTGGCCCGGGCGCGGCGGGCGGGCACCGTCGTGGCCATGTTCGTCATCGACATCGACAACTTCAAGTCGATCAATGACCGCTACGGGCACCCGGCGGGCGACCGGGCGCTGGTCGAGATCGCCGGGCGGTTGCGCGAGGCAACCCGCCCCGGGGACGTGCTCGGCCGCTACGGCGGCGAGGAGTTCGCGGTGCTGGCGCCCGGGATAGGCCCGGACGAACTCGCCGCGATGTCGCAGCGGCTGTCCGAGCGGATGACCGGCAGCCCGGTCACGGTGTCGGCGAGCACCTACCTGATGACCACCGTGTCGATCGGCGCGGTCAGCTACCCGAGCGGGGGAGAGGGTCCGGACGAGCTGGTCGCGGCCGTCGACCGGGCGCTGTCGCGGGCCAAGGGGCGCGATTGGGGTCGGCTGGCGATCCTTGGGTCGGTGGGGTCCGGCGGCCCGCCGGCCACGCTGTTCGGCGCGGACCAGACGCCGATGGTCGACTTCCTGCGCCAGGTGGCCGACCGGGTGGACCTCTGGCTCTCCGCGCAGGAGCACAGCACCGCGATCTCCCGGTGGGCGACCGTCCTGTCCAAGCGCCTCGGACTCGACGAGGCCACCAGTTGGCGGCTGGAACTGGCCGGCCGGCTGCACGACATCGGGAAGATCGTGGTACCGGAGGCGATCCTCACCAAGCCGTCCCGGCTGACCGATGAGGAGTGGTCGCTGCTGCGCCAGCATCCCGACCACGGAGCCCGGCTGGCCCGGCTCGTACCGGGGTTCGACGCGGTGGCCGAGTCGATCCGCCAGCACCACGAGCGGTACGACGGCGCCGGGTACCCGGATCGGTTGGCCGGTCCAGGCATCCGGCTGGAGGCCAGGATCATCGCCGTGTGCGATTCGTGGGCCGCCATGCGCTCGGATCGGGCGTACCAGGCGGCGTTGAGCGAGGATCGGGCGCGCGAGCAGATGTGGTCGGGCCGGGGTACGCAGTTCGACCCGGACCTGGTCGACCTGTTCCTGGACCTGCACGAGCGCGGCGAGGTGGGCGACCTGCGCCTGCTGCGCCCGCCCGCGCTGTCCATCCCCGGTGGCGTGGCCCTCTCGGCTCCCGCCGCTGTCTCGGCTCCCGCCGCTGTCTCGGCTACCGCGGCCGTCTCGGCTCCCGCCGCCGGCGGTGCCCCGGCCGCCGCCTCGTTTCCCGCCGTCGGCGGTGCCCCGGTCACACCCGGATGGAGGTTCCAGAGGTCCGTCCCGTAGGTGATCCGTCATCGTCCAATGTGGACAAAACTGCGCGGTGACCGGAGTGTCGAGTGCCCCGTCCACTTGCCAGGTGGTATCCGTGGGGGTAGGCAGAGGAATGTCGATGTTTCGCTCTATCGGGGAGGCACCATGAGGCCCAGTCTGGGGTCACGCCGCGGATACCTGCTGGCGGCGCTCGCCACGGCGACCGTGCTGGCGGCGCCGGGAAGCGCGGTGGCCGCCACGCCGGCCGGGCACTCGGGTGGCGGTGGCGCTCCGCCGCCGGGTCCGACCGCGGTCGGCTTCGGTGGTGCGGTGGCCACGGTCGACCCGACCGCGACGAGCGTGGGCCTGGACGTGCTGCGGCGCGGCGGCAACGCGGTCGACGCCGCGGTGGCGGCCGCGGCCGCGCTCGGGGTGACCGAACCCTTCTCCTCGGGTATCGGCGGCGGCGGCTTCTTCGTCTACTACGACGCCCGTACCCGCAGCGTGCACACCCTCGACGGCCGGGAGACGGCGCCGGCCTCGATGAACCAGAACGCCTTCGTCAACCCGGCCACCGGGGCGCCGTACGCGTTCCAGGAGGCCAGGGTCAGCGGCATCTCGGCCGGCATTCCCGGCTCCCTGATGACCTGGCAGACCGCGCTGCACAACTGGGGTACCACGACGCTCCGCGATGCCCTGACCCCGGCGATCGGGGTCGCGCAGAACGGATTCCCGGTGGACGCGACGTTTGCCGGCCAGATCAGCGGCAACGCCGCGGCGTTCAGCCAGTTCACCCCGACCAGCGCGCTGTACCTGCCGGGCGGTGCCCCGCCCGCGGTCGGCTCGACGTTCCGCAACCCCGACCTGGCCAACACGTACCGCCTGATCGCCCGCGACGGCGTGCAGGCCTTCTACCGGGGTCCGATCGCCGGCGACATCGTGCGGACCGTGCAGCACCCGCCGCTCTCCCCGAACCCGGCGATGCCCTGGGCGTACCAGATCAGGCCGGGCACCATGGAGCCCTCCGACCTGGCCGCGTACGCGGTGCGGCAGCCCGCGCCGACCCACGTCACGTACCACGGCCTGGACGTGTACGGCATGGCCACCCCGTCCAGCGGCGGCAGCACCACCGGCGAGGCGCTGGACATCCTGAAGAACTTCGACCTGGCGCACGAGCCCCGTACCACCGCCATGAACGACTACCTTCAGGCCAGCGCGCTGGCGTTCGCCGACCGCAACCGTTACGTTGGTGACTACACGCCGCGGTCCGAGCTGAACTCCTTGCTCACCAACGACTTCGGCAAGCAGCGGGCGTGCCAGGTCAACCAGTCGCACGCGCTGGCTGCCCCGGTCGGGCCCGGCGTGCCGGGCGGCACGGCCGCCTGCGCCGCGTCGGCTGGAACCGGGGCCGACAGCAACGAGCAGAGCACCACCAACCTGACGGTCGCCGACCGGTGGGGCAACGTGGTGGAGTACACGCTGACCATCGAGCAGATCGGTGGCAACGCGATGCTGGTGCCGGGCCGCGGTTTCCTGCTCAACAACGAACTGACCGACTTCAACTTCACCCCGACCCAGGGCAGCGCGCCGGACCCGAACCTGCCGGCCCCGGGCAAGCGGCCGCGTAGCTCGATGTCCCCGACCATCCTGCTCGACCACGGCCGCCCGTACCTGGCGGTGGGCTCACCGGGCGGGGCGACCATCATCACCACGGTGCTGCAGATCCTGGTGAACCGGCTGGACTTCGGGATGAGCCTGCCGGACGCGATCGCCGCGCCGCGCGCCTCCCAGCGCAACAGCGCGACGACCGACGTGGAGCAGTCCTTCCTGGCCTCCCCGCAGGCCGGTCCGCTGGCCGCGATGGGGTACCGGTGGGGCACTCCGGCGGAGATCGGGGCGGCCACCGGTATCGAGTTCCTGCCGGGCAACCGGCTGCTCGCGGCGGCCGAGCCGGTCCGGCGCGGTAGCGGCTCGGCCGGGGTGGTGCACCCCGCGCATTGACCGGCATGGGTACCGGACCCGGCGGGGTGGCCAGTTACGACCCCGCCGGGCCGGCCAGCAACGGCTCCGGCGGGGCCAGGCACACTGTGATCGTGAAGACGACTCTGGCCATCGACTGCGGCGGTGGCGGGATCAAGGGCTCGATACTGGACGAAGCCGGCACGATGCGTACGCATCCGAGGCGGGTACCCACGCCGTACCCGCTGTCGCCGGCCCGGTTCGTGACGACCCTGGTCGAACTGGGCGCGACCTTCCCGGCGCCGGACCGGGTCACGGTCGGCATGCCCGGGATGATCCGGCACGGCGTCGTGGTGGCCACCCCGCACTACGTCACGCGGAGCGGGCCGCGCACGAAGATCGATCCCGACCTGCTGGCGGCGTGGAGCGGGTTCGACGCGCAGACCGCGATCGGCTCGGCGTTCGGGGTGCCGACGCTGGTGCTCAACGATGCCGAGGTGCACGGCGCCGGGGTGGTCGCCGGGGCCGGGCTGGAACTGGTACTGACCCTCGGTACCGGGCTGGGCTGCGCGCTGTTCGACGGCGGGACGCTGGCGCCGCACATGGAGTTCTCGCAGGCCCCGGCGAAGTGGGGGCAGAGCTACGACACGTACATCGGGGAGCCGGAGCGGCGCCGGCTGGGTGACGCGCTGTGGTCACGTCGGGTACGGGCGGTCGTCGAAGCGCTCCGTCCGGTGTTCCTGTGGGACCGGCTCTACATCGGCGGCGGCAACTCCCGGCACATCCGGCCGGAGCAGTTGGCCCGGATGGGCGACGACGTCGTCGTGGTGCCGAACACGGCCGGCATCATCGGCGGGGTACGGGCCTGGTCGATCCGCGGCGTCTAGAGGGGTGCCGGGTCGGCCGTCAGTGGCCACGCCGGGTCGGCCGTCAGTGGTTCGCGAGGACGAACTCGAAGGAGTAGAGCGAGGCGCGGTAGTAGTGGTTGCCGAACTCGACCGCGCGCCCGGTGTCGTCATAGGCGGTGCGCTGCATGGTCAGCAGGGGGGCGCCCTTGCGGTCGCGCAGCAGCCGGGCCTCGGCGGCGGTGGCGCAGCGGGCGCCCACCGTCTGGGTGGCCAGGTGCAGCCGGATTCCGGCCGCGCGCATCAGCCGGTACAACCCGGTGCGTTCCAGATCCTGCGCGTCCACCGGTACGACGTCCGGCGGTAGGTAGTTGCGCAGCACCGCGAGCGGCTCGCCCCGCGCGTAGCGCAGCCGCTCCAGCACCAGGACCGGTGCGCCCTCGTCGAGGGCCAGCGACCGGGCGACCAGGTCGGGTGCGGGCTGCTCCAGCAGCGACAGCACGGTGGTGGTCGGGTTCTGGCCGCCGCCGGTGAGGTCGTCGAAGAGGCTGGTCAGTTCGAGCGGGCGGCGGACCAGGGGCTGGACCACCTGGGTACCCACGCCACGCTTGCGCACCAGCAGGCCGCGGTCGACCAGGTAGCCGATGGCCCGGCGCACCGTCGGGCGGGACAGGCCGAGCTGGTCGGCGAGCGCGATCTCGTTGCCCAACTGGGTGCCCCGGGCCAGGTCGCCGGACTCGATGGCCCGCTCCAGCTGCTGCGCGAGCTGGTAATACAGCGGCACGGGACTGCTGCGGTCCACCGTCGCCGCGGCGGGCGAGAAAGCCACGGGATCCTCCTTGCCGAGCGCGCTGGCTCCAGATGCTAGCGCTCGTTTGCGCTGACGTCTGTAAGTCCTCTTGTAAGTATGTCAGGACAAAGTATTGACGCCATCGTTTCGCGGGCGTAAGTATCTGTCCATCGAGGGAGGTTCGACGATGCGCATTGGACTCGCCGGCGTCGGCCGGATCGGCGCCTTCCACGCAGCCACTCTGCGCGGCCTCAGCCAGATCGAATCGCTGGTGCTGGCCGACGTCGACGCCTCCCGGGCGCGCCAGGTCGCGGAGGCGCTGCACGCCGAGGCGGTCGACTCGCCCGACGACCTGTTCTCGGCCGGGCTCGACGGGCTGGTGATCGCCGCCGCGACCGGCGCGCACGCGGACCTGATCGTGCGCGGCGTGGACAGCGGCCTGCCGGTCTTCTGCGAGAAGCCGGTGGCTCCCGACGTGGCGGGCACGGTCAAGGTGCTGGAGCACGTGCGCGACTGCGGGGTGCCGGTGCAGATCGGCTTCCAGCGGCGGTTCGACGCCGGCTTCGCCGCGGCCCGCGAGGCGGTCGCCTCCGGGCGGTTGGGTTGGCTGCACACCGTGCGCGCCGGCACTCTGGACCCGGCACCGCCGTCGCCGGCGTACATCGCCACGTCCGGGGGGCTGTTCCGCGACTGCAGCGTGCACGATTTCGACGCGATCCGCTGGGTGACCGGTGCCGAGGTGGCCGAGGTCTACGCGGTGGGCGGCAACCGGGGCGCCGACTTCTTCGCGGCGGCCGGCGACGTCGACACGCTGTCCGCGGTGCTGACCCTGGCCGACGGCACCTTCGCGCACGTCGCCGCGACGCGCTACAACGCGGCGGGATACGACGTGCGGCTGGAGTTGCTCGGGTCGGCGTCCAGCATGTCGGTCGGGCTGGACGACCGGCTGCCGATGCGCTCCGCCGAACCCGGGGTCACGTTTCCGGCCGGGCCGCCGTACCCGCAGTTCATGGAGCGGTTCCTCGCCGCGTACCGGCGGGAACTGGCCGCGTTCGTGGACATCGTCGCCGGCCGGGCGGAGGTGACCTGCTCGGTGGCCGACGCGCTGGAGGCGTTCTACATCGCCGAGGCCGGCGAGCGCTCGCGCCACGAGCACCGTCCGGTCCGGGTGGAGGAGGTACGGGTGTGAGCGAGCGCCAGCGAGCGAATCGGAGTTACAGCGCGGTTGTGCCTCATGCGGGCGGCGAGCGTAGCGAGGCGGTCGCATGAGCAGGCGTGGCGAGGTGTGCGCGTGAGAATCGCCGGGGCGCCGATCTCGTGGGGGGTGTGCGAGGTGCCGGGCTGGGGCCACCAGCTGGCACCGGAACGGGTACTGGCCGAGATGCGCCAGCTAGGCATCGCGGCCACCGAGTTCGGGCCGGAGGGGTTCCTGCCGGACCCGGGCATCCTCGCCGGGTACGGGTTGGTCGCGGTGGGCGGCTTCGTTCCGGTGGTGCTGCACGATCCCGACGTCCACGTGCCGGCCGCGCTCGCTCCGGCACTGGACGGGTTCACGGCCAGCGGCGCCGGGGTCCTGGTGCTGGCGGCCGACGGTGGCCGCCCCGGGTACGACGAGCGGATCGACCTGGACGACAAGGCGTGGCGCACGCTGACGGACAACCTCGACCGGATCGCCGACCTGGCCGGCGAGCGCGGCGTGCTGGCCACCCTGCACCCGCACGTCGGCACGGTGGTCGAGCGCCGCACCGACGTGCTGCGGGTGCTCGACGGCAGCGGGATCCAGCTCTGCCTGGACACCGGCCACCTGCTGATCGGCGGCACCGATCCGGCCTGGCTGGCGGCGCAGGCGCCGCATCGCATCGGGCACGTCCACCTCAAGGACGTCGACGAGGGGCTGGCCGGGCGGGTCCGCGCCGGCGCGCTGCGCTACACCGACGCGGTGAGCGCCGGCATGTACCGGCCGCTGGGTCGCGGTGACGTGGACATCGCCGGGATCGTACGCACGCTGGAGGCCGCCGGGTACCGCGGCTGGTACGTGATGGAGC
>DASXOA010000053.1:0-34472 GCA_036494675.1 Rugosimonospora sp. | reverse complement strand
CCGTCGAGCAACACCAGATCGGCGCGCTTGCCGCCGCTGACCTCACCCCGGTCGTCCGCCAGCCCGAGCAGCCGGGCCGCGTCCAGGGTCGCGGCGCGCAGGGCGCCGGCCGGACCGAGGCCGGCGTCGGACAGGTACCGGATCTCGTGCAGCGCCTCGGTGTGCGGCCGTACCGGGTTGTCGGTACCCATCGCGATCGGCACTCCGGCTTCGACGGCCAGGCGTACCGCGCGACGGTGCGCCTCGGCCGCACCGTCGGGTACGTCGTCCGGATCGGCCTGCGTGGTCGACAGCGTCGGCACGAACCACGAGCCGGACTCGGCCATCGCGGCCACCGCCGCCTCGTCCAGCCAGGTGCCGTGCTCGATGCTGCCCGCGCCCGAACGCGCCGCCAGTTCCGCGGCCCGTGCCCCGTGCGCGTGCACCATGATCCGCCGCCGTCCCTGCCGCTCGGCCTCGTCGACCAGCGCCGCCATCTCCGCGGCGGTGAGCTGGACGTCGTGCACCCCGGTGCCCGTTTTCATCGAGCCGGTCGCGGTCACCTTGATCCAGTCCGCGCCGGCCCGCACCATCCGGCGCACCACCTCGCGGGCCCCGTCGGCGCCGCCGAACACCGGGTCGGGCATCGACGGGTCGGAGAAGAAGTCGAGCGGACCGGACAGCGGCGCCCAGTGGTCACCGATGCCGCCCGTCGTGCACACCTGCCGGATGCTGATGAGCAGGTCCGGGCCCTCGATCCAGCCCCGCTCCAGCGCCAGCTTGAGCCCGGCATCGGCGCCCCAGGCGTCCCGTACCGTCGTGACGCCGAGCCCGAGCAGCGTGCGCAACACCGGTACGGCGGCCAGCGCGCGGGCCGAGCGCGGCACCCGGAGCGGGTCGTCCGCCCCGTACGTGTACGGCATGCACACGTGCGTGTGGCAGTCGATGAAACCGGGCAGCAGCAGACCCCCGGCGCAGTCGACCGCCTCGTCACCGTCGAGGCCGGTACCGACCGCGACGATCCGGTCCCCCTCGACCACCACGTCGGCGGGGTGCACCTCGCCCGAAGCGACATCGAGAACCGATCCCCCGGCCAGCACAACGCGAGTCATCGCACCATCCTGGCAGCCACGGCAAACCAGCGGGGACCGCGACCGCGCGACCACCTCTCGAACCCCAGCCAGTCGAACCCCAGCCGGCCCTACGACTCCGGCCGGTGCAACGCCTGAAGCGTGCGGTCGATGTCGTCCGCCGTGGTGAACAGGTGCGGGCTGAGCCGCAGGTTCCCCTCGCGGTACGCGACGTCGACGCCGTCGGCGCCGAGTTGCCGGTAGCGCCGGCCGTTCTCCCCGTCCCTGCGGTTGAGCACGACAAGGGTGGACCGGGCCGGCCCCCGCGCCGGGCTGACCAACTCGTACGCCGCCGGATCGATGCCGGCCACCAGCCGGTCGACCAGTCGCTGATCGTAGTCGGCGATGGCGGGCACCCCGGTGGCGAGCAGGAACTCCACCGCCGCCGTCCAGGGCAGCACGTTGAGGAAACTGGCCGGGCAGAAGACATCCATGCCGCGTACGCCCAGGTTCTCGCGCACGGTGTAGTCACGCATGTGGTCCAGGCCCCGGCCGGCCTGCATCGCCAACCAGTACGACTGCTGCGGACGCAGCCGGTCCCGCAACTCGGGACGCAGCCAGGCGAACCCGGTGCCGTACGGGCCGCACAGCCACTTGTACCCGCAGCTCACCACGGCGTCGACCGGGGTGCGGGCCACGTCGATCGGACGCGCGCCGACCGCCTGCGACGCGTTGACCACGAAGGTGATCCCGGCCGCACGGCACACGCGACCGAGGTCGTCGATGTCGGCGGCGTGACCGGTGAACGAGTTCACCCAGGTCAGCGCGAACACCCGGGTCGCGTCCGTGATGGCGGCGGCCAGTTCGGCCCCGGTCGGCGTGCCGCCGCGCGGGTGCAGCCAGCGGGTACGCACGCCCCGATCGGTCAGCCGCGTCCACGGCAGTACCGTCGCCGGGTAGTCACCGTCGACGACCAGTACCTCGTCGCCCGGCCGCCAGGGCAGGCCACCGGCGATCAGGTGGAGCCCGTACGACGTGCTGTTGCCGAGCACGATCTCGTCGGCGTCGCCGCCCACCAGGGCGGCGAGCAGGCCGCGCAGCCGCTCGGGTTCCTCGGTGAACGCCTCGTCGGGAATGCGGTGCGGCGCCACCTTGAGCGCCACGGCCCGCGCCGCGGCGTCGACCGCGACCCGGGGCAGCGGCCCCTGATGGGCGGTGTTGAGCCAGACCCGGCCGTCGAACGGGCCGAAGCTGCCCGGCGCCGCCGAGCCGGACAGAGCACTCGCGACCATGATGCTTCCCGTTCAGCCGGTGGACGTGTCGATCCAGTGCACGCTGTGTGCCTCGGTGGGGTCCGGCGTCTCCCAACGTTCGATGAGCCGGTCGACGACGGCGTCGGGTACCGGATGGGACCGGGCCCGGTTGCGCGCCCGCAGCACGTCGACGGGGGCCTCCAGCGCGATCAGCTCGACCCGGGCCCGGTAGTCCGCCAGCAGGCCGACGCACTGCTCGCGCAGCCGGCGGGACACGTTGGTGGCGTTCCACACGAACGGCCGGCCGGCGCGCAGATGGTCCCGGGCCAGCCGGTGGGCCTCGGCGACGACCCGGCGCTGGTCGTCCGCCGGCTTCACACCGAGTTCGGCGCGCAGCGCGTCCAGGCTGACCACCGGACTCTCCGCCCGGTGCCGGGCGATCCAGTGATCCTTGCCGGCACCCGGCAGCCCGGACATGACGGTCACGGTCAGACGGCTGTCGTCGTAGGCGGCGTAGTCGGGGTCGCGCCCCGGCGTCCGGAAGTACCAGAACCGGGCATGGTCGGACGCGAACCTCCGCGGCCCGTCGAGACACTCCCGCTGCGCGCAGTACTCACGGAACAGCGCGATGTTCTCGCACACCTCGGCCGCGTCCGCGCAGACCCGCCCCAGAATGTCGGCGGTCGCCAGCAGCGCCAGGTCGTCGTTGCGGGCCAGCAGGCTGACCCGGAACACGATGCGGTCGAGGTCGGGCCGCTCCAGCGCCCAGAACGGCACCTGGTGGTGGCGCACCAGCGCCGCCACGTGTTCGCGCCAGGGCACCGGTGCGCCCAACTCCCACAGCACCCGCCGCGCGATCAGGTCGCCGCGACGGGAATGGCCGTGCGCGGTGACGCGTCCGCCGGGCTCCGTCTGGGTACAGTCCGGCTTCGCCGCGTCGTGCAGCAGCACCGCGGCGAACAGCCGTACCCGGTCCGCCTCGCCACGGGCCCGCCACTCGGGCAGCGCGGCCAGCGCCTGGCAGGCCAACCGGGTGTGCGTGGCCACGTCGCCCTCGGCGTGGTGGATGGGATCCTGTGCCACCCCGGAGAGGCGGCGCACCCACGCGAACTCCCGCGCGATGTCCGGCCACGGCACGGTCCAGTCCGGTGGTGCCGGGCACAGCCGGTCAAACGGCTCCATACATCACCGCCGGGTCGGCAAGCTGGTTGGGCACGATCGTACGGTCCAGCCAGTGGCTGCCCGAGTCGAGCACCGTGGTCAGGAAGCCGGAGCGCACCCACTTGTACCGGCCGACGACCCGGCCGTCCTCCTCCACCTTGAGGTAGAGGCCCTCCATGTCATCGGACCCGTCGGTCTCGGCGACCACCCGGTCGGGCTCGGCACCGCTGGCGACGGCCGCTTCGACCAGCGCGTCCCGCCACCGCGCCGTCCGGCACGTCGACGGCCCGACGAGCGCGACCAGGTCCGCGAGGTCGGTGAACGCACCCGTGCGCAGCACCGGCACAGGGCACACCGGTGTGCCCGCCAGCAGTTCGCCGCGCCGCCGGGTCGACAGGAACTCGCCGGTCTGCCGGTCGAGCACGTCGAACTCGCAGAAGTAGTGCGGCAGCGCGTCGTAGAACACCGTGTGCTTGGCGTACAGCCATTCCCCGTACATCACGTACCGCTCGCCCAGCCGTGGCCACAACGCGCCGGCGACCGTCGCGGCCCACGCCTTCAACGGCCCGAACTGCCGTTCCCGCGGTCCGCCGTTCAGGTAGTGCCCGCGCGACTGGAGCCGCAGCTCGCCGGCCGACGTGAAGCTGATCGCCGAGTTGGCGCCGTCGAGCTTCTCCTCCGCCACCACGAACCGCCCGGCGATCTCGCCGAACGCGACGGCGGCCAGGTCGTGGTCCCCCGGCTGCAGCCGCGAACCCTCCAGGTGCGCGGTCCGCGGATACTTGACGAGCATGCCCATGTTGTATCCGATCCGCCTCGGCCACCGCGAACGCATTACCCGCCAATTCGCTTGTGCGGTCGGGTTCAATGGCGGCATGCGTCCTGAATTCGCGGCACCGGCCGCGCTGCGCCCCGGAGACCGGGTGGCCGTGGTCTCCCCCTCGTTCGCCGCGCCCGGAGCGTTCCCCGCGATCCATGAGCGGGCCATGCGTTGCCTGCGCGACGAGTTCGGGCTGGAGCCGGTGGAGTACCCGACGACGCGGCGGCTCGGGTCCACCGCCCGGGACCGGGCCGCGGACCTCATGGCGGCGTTCGGGGATCCCGGCATCCGCGCGGTGCTGTCCACCATCGGCGGGGACGACCAACTGTCCGTGCTGCCGTTCCTGGATCCGGCCGTGGTCACCGCGGACCCCAAGCCGTTCTTCGGGTACAGCGACAACACGAACCTGCTCAACTGGCTGTGGAACGCGGGTGTCGCGGCCTACCACGGCGGTTCGACGATGGTGCACCTCGGCCGTACCGGCGGCCCGCACCCGGTCTCGGCGGACTCGCTGCGCGCGGCGCTGTTCGGTGGCGGGGACGTCGACCTGCACCCGGTCGCGACGTTCAGCGAGGACGAGGTCGACTGGGGCGATCCCGCGGCGTTGCACGCGTCGGCGCCCGCCCTGCCCGGTCCGGGCTGGACCTGGTACCGGCCCGATCGCGTGGTCACGGCGCCCACCTGGGGCGGCAACCTGGAGATCCTGCACTGGAATCTCGCGGCGGACCGGTGGATCCGCCCGATCGAGGACTACGCCGGGTGCGTGCTGCTGATCGAAACCTCCGAGGAGATGCCGCCCGCCGAGGAGGTCTTCCGCATGCTGCGCAACGCCGGCGAACGCGGCCTCCTGGCGCAGTTCCCGGCCGTCCTCGTCGGGCTGGCGAAGGCCAGCAACCTCCTGCGTCGTACCACGGCCGAGGAGCGCGACCGGTACCGCGCGGACCAGCGCGCGGCGGTCCTGCGCGCCCTGGACGCCTACAACCCGACCGCGATGGCCGTGTTCGATGTGGACTTCGGGCACACCGATCCGCAGTGGGTGCTGCCCTACGGCGGTACCGTCACCGTCGACGGCCCCGCCCGCCGCATCGTCGCGAACTACGGATGAGCCGCCCACGCCGGATCGCGCTCGCCGGGTTGCTGTGAGCGGACCGGGATCCGTAGGGGGGTGGCGCCTCCGGTACCGATGTAGTCCAGCGCCGGATTGCCACTCGCGATCGCGCGGGCGGCCTGTGCGGCGCACGATGCCCGGGCCGCCGGATCGTGCCCGGCCAACCACAGCAGGCGGAGCAGCAGCACCGGCAGCAACCGGGGCGAGGCGACCAGTTCGTCGACGGTGCCGAAGAGCACCTGTGCGGCCAGATGCCCGGCGCGCAGCAGCACGGTGCGGCCCGGATTCCGGCTGCGCACCCCCGTGGACGGGGCGGCGCCGAGCAGGTACTCGCGGACCGGCACCCAGTACGGCGACCGGCTCACCCGTGGCGGCAGCGGTTCCAGTACGTGCGAACCGGCCTGTACCAGCGAACCGAACAGCACCCAGCCCAGCGGCGCCACGAGCAGCGCGGCGCCACCGGATGCGTGCGGACGCACCTGGTACGCGACGTTCGCCGCCCCGCACAGCAGCGCGGCGAGCGCCACGTTGGCCGCTGCCCACCCGGTGTCCCGTTCGGTGACCGCCCACCAGACCCACCAGACCGCGAGCACCACCGCCGCCGGCATGGAGCCGTTGACCGGCACCGGCCCGAGAACCGGCGGGCCCCACCGCAGCGGGCACAGCGCGGCGAGCAGCGCGGTGACGATGAGCGGCATGCAGATCGCGTGCCCCACCCGGGCCAGCCGGGTGCGGTGGAAGACGGCGTCGAGGTACGACTGGTAGCGCAGGTTCAGCCCGGTGACGTTGGTGCCGGGCGTGACCGTGGCGATCGCCCACCAGCGGACGAGCCGGCTGCGGGTGTCCGGCGGCGGCCCGAACAGGGCCGGCGCGCGCCGCAGCCAGAACAGGTGCCCACGGCTGGGTGCGACCCAGATCCGCGCGTCGAGCCCGTCGATACGGCGGAGGTATCCGGTCATCGACGCGTCCATCCATCGGCTCCCGCCCGTCGCTCCGCTGGCTCGGACAGTCTGGCAAACCTCGGCGCCGCGCGGCCTGACGGATAGCCGTCAGCGCCGGCCCACCGCCGCCCGGCCCGCCGGCTCGACGCCGGCGGGTGCCGCGCCCGACGGAATCTCCGTGCGTCACAACCCCTAAAGCATCCTAGGACAATAGCCCGGCAGGCCCTGCCCGAGATATGGCTTTTTCCGTTTTTCTCCGTATTGTCACTAAATGCCTGACTGTTCGTTACTCCCTATGTGAGCGCCGTTCAGAGCCGAGGATCCGCAACCCGACCACGCCGGCCCCTCATGGCCTACGCGACGCTCGCGGTCGCCGCGGTCGCGGCGTTCGGCCCGTACACCCCGCTCCCCGGCATCCGAACCGAGCAGGTGGCGGTCTACGGACTCTGCGCCGTGGCACTGGTGTCCCTGCGATGGTCCCGGTTCACGTTCACCCGCGGTGCCGCCCTGGCGCTCGGGCTGATCACGGCCGAGGCCCTGGTCGCGGTCGCCGGAGCTCTCCTGCCCGTACCGGAGTCGACCGGGTTCGGTCGGGCGAGCACGCTGGCCGGGCTGGACAATCTGGCGCTGCCGCTGGCCGTGCTCGTCACGCTCTGGACGCTGCTGGACCTCGGCGCCAACCGGGAACGGGCGCTGGCCATCGTCTGCCGGATCGTGATCGGCGCGATGTGCCTCAACGCGGTGCTCGCCTACTTGTCGCAGGGGCACGATCTGACCCCGGTGCTGTCCCGGTTCTGGGACAACACGGTGGTGCAGGACGCCTTCACCGACACCGTGGCCGGCCGGGCCAGCCAACTCGGGCGCTACACCGGCGTCTTCAACCAGCCGGCCGAGGCCGGCGAGATGTACAGCATCGCGCTGCTGGCCGCCATCTACCACTTCCGCCTCAAGGCCGGGCGATTCGTCGGCGCGAGCCTGCTGATCACGGTCGGCGGGCTGCTCACGGTCAGCAAGATCTTCCTGCTCGTCGGCCTGCCGATCGCGGCCTGGCAGGTGCTGCGGCAGTCGAGCGGTCGGGACCGGCGCGTGGTCCTGCTCGCCGCGGCCGTCATCGCGACGGCGGGGCTGGCCCAGTCAGGCATCGGCCCGACCTGGATCGGCGGCGACTTCCTGGCCAAGTTGCTGCACCCCGGCGCGAACGGCGACGTGCTGAACCTGTACACCGGTGGCCGGCTCGGCGGCACGTCCAGCCTGCACAGCGTCGTCGCGGCGGTGCTGCGCGACTCCCCGTGGTTCGGGTTCGGCGCGGGCGGGCTGGCCGTCCCGTACGACGACGCCTGGGTGGAGGCGCTGTGTGTCGCCGGTGTGTGCGGAGCGGTCCTGTACACGATGCTCCTCGCCGTCCTCGCCGTGAGCTGGCGACGCCGGAGGGCGGCGATGGATCCCGGGCACTCCCGGCTGGCCGGCGGACTCGTGCTGCTGCTCGTCGGCGCCTCCGTGGGGCTGCCGGCGCTGACCGCCAACCGGGTGGCGACGATCGCCTGGCTGCTGATCGGCCTGTTGCTGCTGGCTCCCGACCGCGCCCCTCACCCCGGCGGCGCGGCGCCCCCCGGTACGGCCAGCGGGGTACCGACCGGCGCGGGCACACCGACCGGGGCGGGCACACCGACCGGGGCGGGCACACCGATCAGTGCCGGGGCACCGACCAGCGCCGGGATACCGATCAGCGCAGGGACATCGCGAGGTCCCTGGGCAGGATGGACTTCACGTCGTCCAGCTGCCCCCCGGTGATGTGGTGGCGCAGCGCGTCCAGCACGGTCTCCAGCAACCGTTGCGGGCCGCCATCGACGTCGAAGGTGAACTCTCGCCGTATCCGGGCGAGGAACTCCTCCTTGTCCATCTTCATGGGTACGTCGCTGGGATCCCAACCCTCGTAGTAGATGCCGCGTACCAGCATCGGCAGCTGCCCGGCCAGCTGAGCGGATTCCGCGACCGGCAGGCGGTCGCGCAACGCGTGCAGTACGGTGCGCAGCGCGGCGTATGACTGGTTCCGGCGGTCCTTGGGCCAGCCGTAGGCTTGCTCGATGTCGTGCAGGATGTGATTGGCCTTCTCGATCGTCGTGTCGAAGGCGGCGTATCCGGTCTCCCCCATGGTTCATCTCCTCGGTCGTGTGTCCGCGGATGCCGTCCGTTTCCGGTGTCGGCCGTTTCCGGTCGGCCGACCGTCACCGCACTCCGCGGACACCGGGGCTATACCCAGACCGGGCTGATGGTCACATGCACGGCTCAGATCCGGCGCCGGTACGCCCGGCCGGCCAGCGGCACGAACACCGCCAGCATCACGGCGGCCCAGCCCAGCGTGAACAGGATGTCGCTGGCCAGGTGGGCGTCGTAGGGCCTGCCCACCAGCAACCCGCGTACCGCGCCGGCCAGATGCGACGTCGGGTTCACCTTCATCCACCACTGCAACCAGCCGGGCATCCCGCCGACCGGGATGAAGGCGCTGGAGCCCAGGGTAAGCGGCATTATCACCGCGGTCGCCGTCACCTGCATCGAGGCGGGCGTCTTCGAGACCAGGCCCAGCAGCGCGCTTCCCCAACTCAGCGACACCGCGATGGCCAGGATGAGGCCCACGGCGACGGCGAGCTGCACCGGTCCGGTACCGATGCGGAACCCGACCGCGAAACCCGCCAGCAGCGCGATGCCGACCGAGACGCCCAGCAGGCACAGGTCGGCCAGTACGCGGCCGAGCAGCGGCGCGGCCCGCACGATCGGCAGGCTGCGGAACCGGTCGAACACCCCGTTGTGCAGGTCGGTGTTCAGGTTGACCCCGGTCGCGATGGTGGCCATCAGCGCCGACTGGGCCAGCACCCCCGGCAGCGCGTAGAGCACCGCGAGATGCCGGTCGCCGCCGGCAGCGGCACCGCCGAACAGGTAGACGAACACGGCAATCATCAGGACCGGTTGGAGCACGTACCCGACGAGCTGGCCGGGGCTGTTCTTCAGAGGTACCAGGCTGCGCCAGGCCAGCGTGAACCCCTGTTGGGCGAGCGGCATCATGCCGGAATCCTCTCCATCGTGACGGGCAGGTCGGCGGCCGGACGGGGCGTCCCGGTCAGGACCCGGAACACCTCGTCCAGACTGGGCCGGCGCAGGGCCAGTTCGGCCACGGGTATGCCGGCCTCGTCGAGCCGGCGGAACACCGCCGGGGGCAGGCCGAGATCGTGCACCGGTACCGACAGCAGGTCCCCGCGCCGGTCCGGCGACCGACCGATGACCTCGGCGACGATGCCGGCGGCCGCGTCGCGCTGATCGGCCCGGGCCGGGCGGATCTCCAGCCGCTGCCCGCCGACCTGGGCCTTCAACGCGTCCGGGGTACCGGATGCCACCACCGCACCCCGGTCGAGCACCGTGATGGCGTCCGCGAGCTGGTCGGCCTCGTCCATGTACTGGGTGGTCAGCAGGACGGTCACCCCGTCCGCGGCCAGGGTCCGGACCACGTCCCACAGCTCGGCGCGGGCATGCGGGTCCAGCCCGGTCGTCGGCTCGTCGAGGTAGATGATGCGCGGATCGCCGACCAGGCTGGCCGCGAGGTCCAGCCGCCGGCGCATGCCGCCGGAGTAGCCCTTGGCGCCCCGGCCGCCGGCGTCGGTCAGCCCGAACCGCGCCAGCAGGGCACCGGCCCGGTCCCGGGCATCGGGTCGGGACATGCCGAGCAGCCGACCGATCATGAACAGGTTCTGGTGTCCGGTCAGGTTCTCGTCCACCGACGCGTACTGTCCGGTCAGCCCGATGAGCTTGCGCACCCGGTCGGGTGAGCGCACGACGTCGTGCCCGCCGACCCGTGCGGTACCGGCGTCGGGACGCGCCAGGGTGGCCAGGATCCGTACCACCGTGGTCTTGCCGGCCCCGTTCGGACCGAGCAGGCCCAGCACCGTACCCGCGCCGGCGACCAGGTCCACCCCGGCCAGCGCGACGGTGTCGTCGAACCGCTTGACGAGACCCTCGGCCTCGATTGCGTATCTCATGGCACCACGGTGCCGGTCGCCGGTCACACCGTGCTGAGCCGTCGCTGACGCCCGCTGACAGCGGTGCCGCCCGGGCTCACGGCCCGCCGGCCGCGCGCCGCTCGCCGGCCGCCTGCGGATCGCCGGCCGCGCGGCCCGCCCGGCAGGCGGATCGCCGGCCCGGGTCAGATCTGGTCGGCGAGCCGGTTGAGCAGCGGGATGGCCGCGTCCAGGCGGCGCAGTTCGGCCTGGCTGTAGGACTCGCCGAGCGCGCGGACCAGCACGCTCATCACCGCCTGCTCACGGTCGCGCAGCAGGGCGCCCCCGGCGCCGGTGAGGGCGACGACGGTCTTGCGGCCGTCCGCCGGATCGGGCGAGCGGCTGATCAGGTCCCGGCTTTCGAGTTCCCGGATGACGGTGGCGATCGCCTGCGTGGTGACCCGCTCCCGGACGGCCAGCTCACTAGGTGACGCGGGACCTTCCCGTTCCAGGCGGGCCAGCACGGCGACCTCGGTGAAGCTCGGACCGGCCGCCTGGTTCACCGCGTAGATCTGGCGGAACCGCCGGGCGACGCGCCCGATGGCCACCCGCAGTTGCTGCGCGCGGACCACCGGGTCGGGATCGGTGTCACCGGTCATCCGTGCAATCTCGCCTACGCCGGCGAGATTATCAATACCGGCCGGCCACGTACCCTGCCGTCATGCGGGTCGGCGGGCACGCAGCCGGGAGGCCGTCCACACCGCCAGCGCGACGACCGGCAGCGCCCCGCCGAACAGCGTGACCGCCAGCCAGCCGGACCGCTGGTACAGCAGCCCGGACACCGCCGAGGCGATCGCGCCCGCGATGAACAGCGAGCCCATGAAGACCGAGTTGATGCGGGCGCGGGCGTCGGGCCGCAGCTGGTAGATCTCCTGCTGGCTGAGGACCTGGTGCCCCTGCACCGCGAGGTCGAGCAGCACGGCACCCGCCGCGAGCAGCACCAGGCTGCCCCGGCCGGCACCGGCCACCGCCATCGCCACCACCCCGAGGGCCAGCGCGACGCCGCTGCCGACCTGCCCGTACCCGCGGTCGCCGAGCCACCCGGCCAGCGGTGCCGCCGTGGCCCCGGCCGCGCCGACCAGCGCGAAGATGCCGATGCCGGTCTGCGACAGGTGGTGCGCGTCGAGCAGTTCGTACCCGATCGAGGTCCAGAAGCTGCTGAACGCGGCGAACATCAGCGCCTGGCAGACCGCCCGGCGGCGCAGTGCCGGCTCGGTACGCACGAGGTTCCCGATCGAGGCCATCAGCTGCGGGTACCGCGCGCTCTGCACCGGGCGGCGGCGCGGCAGCAGCCGGACCAGGATCACCGACACCGCGACCATCAGCACGGCCGAGATCAGGTAGACGCTGCGCCATCCCCACTGCGCGGCGACGAGGCTCGCCAGCGTCCGGGCGAGCAGGATGCCCAGCAGCAGGCCGCTCATCACCCGCCCGACGATGCGGCCGCGCTGCGCGGGCGGCGCGAGGTGCGCGGCCAGCGGGATCAGGATCTGCGCGACCACCGAGGTCAGGCCGATGAACACCGAGACCACGAGCAGCACCCCGATGCTCGGCGCCACGGCCGCGACGACCAGGGCGGCGGCGGTACCCAACAGGGTGCGTGAGGCCAGCGCCCGGTTCTCCAGGAGATCACCGAGCGGGAGCAGCAGGATCAGCCCGATGGCGAAGCCGATCTGCGTCATCGTGACGATGAGCGCGGCCGTGCCCTGGCCGGAGCCCAGGTCGTGGGCGATGAGCGCGAGCAGGGGCTGGGCGTAGTACAGGTTCGCGACGGTGAGGCCGCAGGCGAACGCGAGCACGACGGTCACCAGGCGCAGGCTGCGCCCCGACCCCTCGATGCCGGTCTCCTCGCCCGCGTCGGCTCGACCGGACTCGGCCACCCTCGCTGGCCCAGCAACCATTTCCGCCCCCTCGCGCGCTTATCTAAACGGTACCGTTTAGAAAATGCCGACCAGCGGACGGAGGGGCCGACCGTGACCGAGACCACCGCCCGGCCGGGGCGGGGCCGTCCCCGCAGCGACCGGGCCCGCCAGGCCGTCCTCGACGCCGCCGGCGACGTCCTCATGGAACGCGGGATGGCCGGGTTCACCATGGAGGCGGTCGCGACCCGGGCGCGGGTGAGCAAGGCGACGATCTACAAGTGGTGGCCCTCACGCAGCGCGGTGGCCATCGACGGCTTCTTCGCCCGGGTCCGGGAGTCGGTGACCGTGCCGGCGTCGGTCCCGACCGGGCAGGCGCTGCTGTCGCAGGTGGACGCCCTGCGGGAACTGTTCGCGGAGACCACCTGCGGCCCGTTGATGCGCTCGCTGGTCGGGCAGGCGCAGGCCGATCCGGACATCGGTGACGCCCTGCGCGAACGGTGGCTGGGACCGCGCCGGCTCGCCTCGGAGCGGATCCTGCGCGACGGCATCGCCACCGGTCAGATCCGGCCCGACATCGACATCTCGCTCACCCTCGACCAACTCTTCGCGCCGCTGTACTACCGGCTGTTCTTCGGTCACGAGCCGCTGACCGAGGACTTCGCGCGGGGGCTGGTCGCCCAGGTCATGGCGGCGATCCGTGCCCCGGGAGCGAGGGGCTAACGCGCCAGGTCGGCGACCGCCTGCACCAGCCGGTCGACGTCCTGGGCGTTGGTGTACGGCGCGATGCCGGCCCGTACCGCTCCCCCGTCGCCCAGCCCCAGCCACCGCGCGCACTCGATGGCGTAGAAGCTGCCCGCCGGGGCGTTGACCTTCGCCGCGGCGAGCCGGCGGTACACCTCGGCCGGCTCGTGACCGTCCACCGAGAACAGCACCAGGGGCGTGCGCGCCCGGGCGCGACCGTAGCGGGTGAGCCCGCCGATCCCGTCCAGCCCCGCCTCCAACCGGTCCAGCATCGCCGTCTCGTGCCGGTCCACCGCCGCCAGGCTCTCCGCCAGCCGGGCACGCCGGTCGCCGGAGCCCGGCGCCAGGCCGGCGAGGAAGTCGACGGCGGCGGTCGTGCCGGCCAGCAGCTCGTACGGCAGGGTACCCAGCTCGAAACGCTCCGGTACCGCGTCGGAGGACGGCAGCAGCTTGTCCGGGTGCAGCCCGTCCAGCACCTGCGGGGACGCGGCCAGCACGCCGAGGTGGGGCCCGCAGAACTTGTAGGGCGAGCACACGTAGAAATCGGCGCCGAGCGCACGGACATCGACCGGTACGTGCGGGGTGAGGTGCACACCGTCCACATAGGACAGAGCGCCAACACGGTGCGCGGCCGCGGCGATCGCCGGGATGTCCGGCCGGGTACCCAGCAGGTTCGACGCACCGGTGACCGCGACCAGCCGGGTACGGTCGGACAGCTCCGCGACCACCGATTCGACCGGAAGCTCACCGGTGTCCCGGTCGAAGCCGACCCACCGCACGGTCGCGCCGGCATCGGCCGCGGCCCGCACCCACGGGCGGATGTTCGCGTCGTGGTCCAGCCTGGTCACCACCACCTCGTCGCCCGGGCCCCACTGCCGGGCCAGCGTCCGGGAGACGTCGAACGTCAGCTGCGTCATGCTGCGCCCGAACACCACCCCGGCCGCCTGGGCGCCCAGCAGGTCGGCCATCGCCTGGCGGGCACCGGTCACGATGTCCTCGGCCCGGCGCTCGGCCGTGGTCACCCGGCCCCGGTTGGCGATCGCGGCCGTCAGGGTCTCGGCGACCGCGGTGGCAACCACGTCCGGCACCTGGGATCCGCCCGGCGAGTCGAAGTGCGCCGCGCCCTCGACCAGCGCCGGGAAATGCGCCCGTACCGCCTCAACGTCGTACATCCGTCCTCCTCCGCCTCAGCGCCCGACCGCGTAACCCTGCGCGCCGCGCGGATTCGCCGCTGCCTTGAGCCATCCACCGTCGCGGGCCACCGCGCTGACCCGCCCGAGCGACCACGGGTCGGTGACCGTCACCTCGTGGCCGCGCCGCCGCAGTTCGTCGACCACGTCCGCGCCGACCCGCTCCTCGACGTGCAGCCGGCCCGGGTCCGCGACGCGCGGATAGAACGAACTCACCATGTGCTCCGAGTGGAACTCGGGCGCGTCGATCGCCTGCTGGAGGTTGCCGTTGCCGTGCACGACGTTGAGGAAGAAGTTCAGCGTCCACTGGTCCTGCATGTCCCCGCCCGGCGTACCGAACGCGAGCCAGGGCTGGCCGTCGCGCAACGCGAACGACGGGGACAGCGTGGTGCGCGGACGGGCACCGGGGCGAAGGCTGTTCGGCAGGCCGTCCTCCAGCCAGAACATCTGCCCCCGGGTGGTGACGCAGAAGCCCAGCGCCGCGACGGTCGGGCTGCTCTGGAACCAGCCGCCGCTGGGCGTCGCCGAGATCATCATCCCGCTGCCGTCGACCACGTCGAGGTGGCAGGTGTCGCCGCGGGTCTCGCCGTTGGCCGCGATGGTCACCTCGCCGACGCCGGCACCGACCGGACCGGTGCCCTCCGGCGTGGTCCAGCGGCTGGGCATCGCCGGCTTCCTGCCGCCCGGTTCGCCGGGCCGTTGGTCGAGCGACGCGGTCGAGCCGATCAGCCCGGCCCGCTGCGCGTTGTACCGGGGATCGAGCAGGTCGCGCAGGGGAACGTCGGTGAAGCGCGGGTCGCCGTACCATGCCTCCCGGTCGGCGAACGCCAGCTTCGCGGCCTCCACGACCGTGTGCACCCAGTCGGCCGACAGGGGCGGCATCGAGCCGAGGTCGGTCTGCGCCAGCAGGGCGAGTTGTTGCAGGAACACCGGACCCTGGCCCCACGGACCGGTCTTGAACACCGTGTAGTCGCCGTAGTCGAGGCTGGTCGCCGGCTCCACCGCCGGTTCCCAACCGGCGAGGTCCTGGGCCGTGAGCAGGCCGCGATGCGGCCGCCCGGAGGAGTCCATCAGCTCGGCGCCGCCGTAGAACTCGCCGATCGCCTCGGCGACGAACCCCCGGTACCAGACGTCGCGGGCGGCACGCAACTGGCCGGCGCGATCGGTGGCGCGGGCCTCGGCCTCGGCGACGACCCGGCGGTACGTGGCGGCCAGCCCCGGCTGCCGTACGCGGCTGCCGGCCGCCGGTACCCGGGTGCCGGGCAGCCACGCCGCGGCCGAGGTGGGCCAGTCCCGGCGGAACATCTCCTCGACCGTACGCAGCGCACCCGCGGCCTGTGCCAGCAGCGGGTGCCCCGCCTCGGCCAGGTGCACCGCGGGCTCCAGGATGTCGCGCAGCGGCCAGGTGCCCCAGCGCTCGACGAGCAGGGTCCACGCGCCGAAGGCGCCCGGTACCACCGCCGGCAGCAGGCCGGTGCCCGGGATCAGGTCCAGGCCCAGGTCGTCGAACCGGCCGATGGTGGCCGCGCCGGGGGCCGTACCCTGGCCGCAGATCACCGACACCGAACCGGCGCGCCCGTCCCACAGCAGGATCGGTGCGTCGCCGCCGGGGCCGTTGAGGTGTGGCTCGACCACCTGGAGCACGAACGCGGCGGCGGCCGCGGCGTCGGCGGCGTTGCCGCCGCGTTCCAGCACGCTCATGCCGGTACTCGACGCGAGCCAGTGAGTGCTGGCGACCATGCCGAAGTCGCCAACGAGCTCGGGTCGGGTAATCAGCATCGCGGAAGTCCTTTCTGCGGCGCGATTCCTGTCGCGGCAGTGCGCCCGGCGTGAGGTGTCCGGCGCAGGAGAAGCATAGATCGCGAGCGGCGAAGCGGCCCGTGCCGGCCGGGCCGGCACCCACTATGCGGAAACGCCCACCGGCGATCGGACCCGTTACCGCCGCGCGGAAGCCCCACCGCTACCGGAACCGCCACCGCCGCGCGGACCCGTCATCGCGACGCGGACCCGTCATCGCGACGCGGAAGCGTCATCGCCGAGGTGGTCGGACAGGGCGCGCAGGCCATTGACGACGTCGCGGCCGCTCGGCGCGTGCTCCGGGTCGAGCAGCCACTGGACGAGCACGCCGGTGAGCAACGCCTCCTGTACCGCGCCGATGCCGCGCTCCGTCGCGTCGTCGAGCGTCTCCTCCGGTACCCCCTGCAGGGTCGCGGCCATGCCGCGGCGGCCCTCCCGCTGTGCGGCGGCCAGCAGCCCCCGCAGGTCCGGATTGTGCTCGGCCTGGACGAACGCCTCGATCGAGGCCAGCCACAGCGACCGGCTGCCGGTGAACGAGGCGATCATCTCCCGCCACATCGCCTCGTACCGCTGCGCGGCGCTGGATTGGGGATCGGATGCGGCGCCGATCGCCCGCCCGATCTCGGTGCCCCACTCGTCCATGGCCTGGACGAACGCCGCCGTGAGCAGCGCCTCCCGGGAGCCGAAGTGGTAGCCGATCGCCGCGTGGTTCACCCCGGCGGCGGAGGCGATGTCCCGGACGGTGGTCCGCGACCACCCCTTCTCCTTCAGGCACTGCACGGCGCCGGCCAGCAGGTCCTCGCGATTTCCCATGGTCGCGATCCTAGCGCAGCGTTAATCCAGATGGTTTATCCAAGCGGATTGACCAGATGGATAAGACGGCCCTATGGTGGTCGCACGGCAGCCGCGACAGGCGGCGGCCGCACCGGATCGGGCGACCGCGAGAAAGCGGCGGCCGGACAGAGATGGGGAGTCACCATGGACGGCACCACCAACGTGTTGGTCTCGGGCGCGGGGATCGCGGGCCCGTCGCTGGCGTACTGGCTGCGGCGCCGGGGATTCGCCGTGACCGTCGTGGAGCAGGCGGCGGCGCTGCGCGAGGGGGGCAGCGCGGTCGACTTCCGCGGCGCGCAGGTGACCGTGCTGGAACGGATGGGCATCCTGGACGAGGTACGCGCCCGGCAGACCGGGATGGGCGCCCAGACGGTCGTCGACGCGCGGGGTGAGCCGATCGTCGCGCTGCCCTCGCACGTGTTCAGCGGAGAGGTCGAGATCGCGCGCGGCGACCTCACCCGGATCCTGTACGACCGGACCCGGGACGACGTGCAGTACGTCTTCGGCGACAGCATCGCGTCGCTGACCGAGACCACCGGCGGCGTGGACGTCACCTTCCGCCACGGCGCCCCGCGCACCTTCGACCTGGTCGTCGGGGCCGATGGCTCGCACTCCATCGTGCGCGCGCTGAGCTTCGGCGACGAGTCGCGCTTCCGCCGGGAGAGCGGGTTCTTCATCGCCGGCTTCACCGCCCCGAACCATCTCGACCTCGACCACGCCGGCCTCATCTACAACGAGCCCGGCAGGGGTGTCCTGGTCGGCAGCGCACGCGACCGGGCCGTGGCCGACGTCGGTTTCGTCTTCGCCGCACCGTCGCTGGTCTACGACCGGCGCGACCTCGCGCGGCAGAAGCAGATCGTCGCCGACGCCTACGCCGGGGTCGGCTGGGAGACTCCGGGGCTGATCAAGCTGATGCGCGACGCGGGCGACCTGTACTTCGACTCCATCGGCCAGGTCACGCTGGAGCGCTACTCCCGCGGCCGGGTGGTGCTGCTCGGCGATGCCGCCTGGTCCGCCGGTCCCGGCAGCGGCGGCACCGGGCTGGCCATGATCGGCGCGCACACGCTGGCCGGCGAGCTCGCCACCGCCCCCGGCGACCTCCCCGCCGCCCTCGACCGGTACGAGCGGCACCTGCGCCCCGGAGTCGCCGCGGGCCAGAAGCAGGCGAAGGGCGGCGCGGCGTTCCTCGCGCCGCTGACCGAGCGGAAACTGCGCCAGCGCAACCGCGCCTACCGGTTCCTGTCCCGGCGGCTCGTCGCCGGCCTGTTCACCCGGATGACCGAGAAGGCTGCCAACGCCGTGACCCTCAAGGAGTACGCGTGATCCCGGCGCTCACCGCTCCTGGCTGCCGTACGCGAGCTCGCTGGCCAGGACGGCAGCCCCCACGACGCCGGCGCGCGGACCCAGTTCGGACATCACGATCGGCAGGTTCCCGGTGGCCAGGGGCAACGAGCGCCGGTACACCACACTGCGGATCTCGGCGAGCAGGACGTGGCCCAGCCCGGCCAGCCCGCCACCGATGACGATCATCGACGGGTTGATGAAGCTGACCAGGCCGGCCAGCACCGTACCCACGTGGTGACCACCGTCCCGGATGAGGCGCACGCAGGTCGCGTCGCCTTCGGCCGAACCCTCGGCCACGTCCTGCGCGCTCACGGTGCCGTTCGCGGCCAGGCGCTCGGCGAGCGCGGGCGAGGTACCCGCCCGCGCGGCGGCCAGGGCGTCACGGGCCAGGGCCGCACCGCTGAACACCGCCTCCAGACAGCCCACGTTGCCGCAGGCGCAGGTCTGGCCGTGACCGTCGAGTTGGATGTGCCCGATGTCGCCGGCGCAGCCGTCGGTGCCCCGGTACACCTCGCCGCCGAGGTAGATGCCGCAGCCGATGCCGGTGCCGACCTTGAGGAACAGCAGGTTGTCCACGGAGTGCGCCACGCCGCCGTGGCGCTCGCCGATGGCCATGATGTTCACGTCGTTGTCGACCACGACGGGGCAGGCGTGCTCGCGGGCGAGCACGTCGCGCACCGGGTACCGGTCCCAGCCGGGCATGATCGGCGGGGAGACGGGCACTCCGTCGCGGAAGCTGACCGGGCCGGGCACGCCGATGCCGATCGCCTGGAGCCGCTGGTACGCGCCGTCGGCCCGCAACTTCGCCAGGATCTCGCCGAGCCGCTGGAGGACGGCCTTGGGCCCGGACCTGATGTCGGCCGGCTCGGCGTGGGCGGCCACCGGCTCCAGCCGCCCGTCGGTGATCTCCACATCGATGGAGGAGGCACCCAGGTCGACGGCCGCGAACCGCAGGTCGGCGGAGAGCTCGACGAGGGTGGAGCGCCGGCCGCCGCGGGAGGCCGCCGGGCCTGCCTCCCGGACCAGGCCGGCCGCGATCAAGGCGTCGATCTCGCCGAGGACCCGGGCGCGCGGATCGCCGAACTGGCCGGCCAGTTCCGCTCGGGACGTGGCGCCGCGGTCGCGCAGCAGGCAGAGCAGGTGGTACGGCAGCGGACCGGGTGCGGGCGGCGGTACGGATGCAACCATCGGGCGCTCCACGGGGGTTGTGGCTGACTCTTAGGAAAATACCGGTGGCCGGGCAATGCCGTTCCGACCTGACGGCAGAAAGTTAGGCGCTCGGGATCAAAAGTACCGTCGCCTCCGCCCAGGCAGCGTGCCAGCGGCCCGGACAATCGCCCCCACCTCGCCACGATCCCCCCGAACGTCGCCGTGCGGAGCGGCAAGCCGTTCGGGCGACAATCGTGCATTACCGCTTGTCATGGGATATATCGGGACAGAATGTGAGGCACGGGCGAAAACCGGCCGTGCTGCTGTCCTCATCCCATCGAGCGCCCGATTCTCCGCGGTCGCTCGCCCGCCCATGTGGCGGGCACCGTCGCTCTGCCTGCCCACGCAGCGGGCGCCGTCGCTCCGTTTGCCCTGCGGCGGGCACCACGGATTCCCGGTCACCCGTCACGGCCCACGAGGCCCCGCGTGGACTGGATCTTGTCACCCGAACGAACAGGAGAATCCATGCGAAGACCCGCGTTGTACCTCGCCGGCCTGGGCGTCATGCTCGCCGTCGGGATGCCGACCATGCTGGTATCCGCCCCGAGAGCACTGGCCGAGGCCGCCAAGCCGGCGGCACAGATCCCGTTCTGGGCGACTCCGGGCCAGCCGACCGAGCCTCAGATCACGCCGATGCCCACCATCTCGCCCGGCGCGCTGCCCACCGTCACCCAGGCGGAGGTCATCAGCCGGGCGCAGAGTTGGCTGAAAGCGAGCCATGGCGGGGCGCTGCCGTACTCGGTGTCGAGGACCTTCCAGGGGTACCGGACCGACTGCTCCGGGTACGTATCCATGGCCTTCGGTTGGGCGATGCCGGGGTACGTCACCTCGGAGATGGCTCAGCCGTCGATGACGACACCGATCGACAAGAGTCAACTCGTCCAGGCGGACCTGCTCATCAACCCGGGCATCGGCCCCGCCGGCCACGTGGTGATCTTCGACCACTGGGCCGACCCGGCGCACACCAGCTACTGGGGCTACGAGCAGAGCGGCGACGGTGGCACCCACTACCGCCAGATTCCCTATCCCTACTTCGACGGCTACCCGATGTCGCCGTACCGGTACAACCGTTTGATCATCGGTCCGGTGACCCACCCGAACGGTGACTACGACGGCGACGGCAAGACCGACCAGGCACTGTTCCGGCCGGCCGACGGCACGTGGTACATCCGCTACAGCACGAACCAGTCCGTCGAGGTGCTGCACTGGGGCCAGAAGGGCGACATCCCGGTGCCCGGCGACTACGACGGCGACGGCAAGACTGACGAGGCGCTGTACCGCAACGGATGGTGGTACATCCGCAACAGCTCCAACCTCAGCGTCACCGTCCTGCCCTGGGGTACCGGCGGCGACGTTCCGGTGCCCGCCGACTACGACGGGGACGGCCGGGTCGATCCGGCGCTGTACCGCGCCTCCACCAGTACCTGGTATGTCCGCAGGAGTAGCAACTCCACCGTGATGACGGTGGCGTGGGGGGCTCCCGGCGACATCCCGGTGCCTGGTGACTACGACGGCGACGACCGGACGGACGAGGCGCTGTACCGGCCCTCGACCAGCGCCTGGTACGTCCGCTACAGCTCGGACCCGAGCCGGATCGCCCCGGAAGTGTGGGGGCTGCCCGGCGACCTTCCGATCCAGGCGGACTACGACGGCGACGGCAAGACCGACCAGGCACTGTTCCGGCCGTCGACGGGCACCTGGTACGCCCGGTACAGCGCCACCCACACCGCGTCGATGCTCGGCTGGGGAGCCAGCACGGACCTTCCGGTCCCGGGCGACTACGACGGTGACGGCAAGACCGACCAGGCACTGTTCCGGGCGCCGATCGGCACCTGGTATACCCGCTACAGCTCCAACTTCGCCACCTCGACCCTCGGCTGGGGGCTGAACGGCGACATCCCGACCGTGTGACACCGATCGGCGGGACGGGCCCCGCTCCGGCTTCGGCCGGGGCGGGGTCCGCTGTCTCTCCGGCCCGGTCCGCGGCCAGGCCCGCTGTCACGCGGGGCCTCGTTATTCGGTGCCTGCCGGATGCCGCCACCTGTCCCACGCGGCGACGGCGACGACCACCGCCGCGGCCATCCCGGACAGGGCCAGCGGCGTGACGAAGGGCGCCGTCACCGCCAGGACTCCCAGCACGCCGACGGCGACGAGGCGCGGCGCGGAGAACCGCTCGAACACCGACTTCTTGAACAGCGCGTGGCCGGCCAGGAACAGCGCCGGCCCGGCCAGCACGGTCGCGACGGTGGCCGGGGCCGGACGCCCGCCCGGGTGGGCGATGGTGAGTTCATCGCCGACGGCGGCCACGATGACCCCGGTGATGATGGGCAACTGGTGGTACGTGTACGCCGAGCGACCGAGCCGGCCCGGGTCCTCGGACCGGCCGATGACCCGGCTCGCCGCCTCGGCGCTGCGGTCGAAGTAGACCCACCACAACGCGACGCTCCCCACGAACGCGAGCACGACCGCGCCGACCACGGCCGGGTGCGGCGGCAGGGTGCCGAACGCGGTTCCGGCGACCACGACCGACTCGCCGAGAGCGATCAGGACGAACTGCTGGTACCGGGCGGCCAGATGCTCACCGCTGATCTGCCAGTCCGCCGGCCCCGAGCGGCCCCACCCCGGTACGTAGAAGCCCAGCGCCGCCGCGGCGTACTCGATGATGACCGCGGCCCCCCACAGGGCCGTCCTGGCCGGGCCGTGGCCGAGGCCGCCGGCGACCCACAGCGCTCCCGCGACGATCTTCCACACCACGATCCGCTGGAAGTTGCGCCGCAGCCGGGGCTCCTGGCGGCCCAGCCGCGCCACGACGAAGCCGGCACGCCCGATCTGGATCGCCGCGTACGACCCGGCGAACCACAGGCCCCGCCGGCCGTACGCCTCGGTGAGCGCCCCGGACATGATCAGGCTGAGGAGCATGACGGCCAGCAACATGAGCCGCACGCTCGACCGGTCCGGATCGAACCAGTTGGTGGTCCACGCGGTATCGGTCCACGCCCACCAGATCGCGAGCAGCAGCAGCGCGGCGTGCAGCACGCCCCACCCGGTCAGGTGCTCCCGCAGCAGGCGGGCCACCTGCGTCAGGGCCAGCACGTAGACCAGATCGAAGAACAGCTCCGTGGGGGTGACCCGGACGCCCTCGGCCGACGCGCGAAGGCCACCGACCCCGCCGCCTGGCGCCCCCATCCCGACTCCGCTTCCGACCCGCCACCGCTCCTGGCAGCGGTCGGTCGACAGTGGACGCACACCCGCCGGTGGATACGCGGATGCTACCGAGCCGACCGCCGTCCGGCTGGCGTTCCGGCGCCCCCGGCCCGCACTGCGCCGGGCGGCCATGCGAGGGCGGCCGCCCCGGGCCGGGAGCGGCGGTCCCGGGAAGCGGCGTCAGGCCCGACGCTCGCGCCAGGCCTGGACGACCTCGTCGACGTCGAAGACGCGCAGCACGACCGGCGGACCGTCGACGAGTCCCCGCTGCGCCTGCCGGATCCGGTCGTTGAGATCGGTCACGAACCGGCGCACCGACGCCTCGGTCGACTTCTTCGCGACCGTCCGCATCAGATCCTCGGACTCCCTGCGCAGCCGCAACGAGGTGGGCAGCACCCCGGTGATGTTCTCCCGCCGGATCCAGTCCTTGATCCACCAGTCCTCGTCGTAGCCCTGGCCGTACCCCGGCAACGGCTTGCCCAGGCCGGGCAGGTCATCGAAGTCGCCGCGCTCCTGCGCCTCGCGGATCTGGCGGTCGATCGGCGATTCGTACTGGGTCGTCACGGCGGGAACCTCCTCGGCGGCCGGCGCGGTTCATCCAGGGTACGCCGGAGGACGGCCCCACCTCACGATCCGTACTTCTGCACCATTCCGGACAGCGCGTCGACCACGGGCTGGAGCGGTGCCGCGATGCCGCCGTCCTGGGCGAGGACCTGCCGGCCGCCGTAGGTCAGGTGGTAGACGAACAGGTCGCTGCCGGTGGCGTTCTCGACCCCGGGGAGCGTCGCGAAGCCGGAGGCGTCGATCTTCCGGTTCAGGTCGGACAGTTCGGCCGGAGTCACCCGTCCGGACCGGTTCACCGCCGGCCGGCCGCGTACCAGCGTGAACCCGCCGTCCCCGCGTACCTCCAGCCGGTCGACCACGCCGGCGAGGCCGCCCTGGCGCTCGAACTCGATCAGCACCCCGCCGGCCGGGCTCGCCGGCCCGGGTGTCTCCACCCCGGACGGAACCGAGCCCGGCGGTGTCGCGGATGCCGGGGCGGTCACCGGCGACGGCGGGGCGGGTACGCCCGACGGCGACTCTGAGGTGCCCTCCCCGCACCCGGCCAGCGCCAGGCCGGCCAGCAACACTCCGCATCCGATCGTGCGCCGCATCGAACACCACCAATCGCCTTGGATGAGCGATTGTCGCCGCCCGGAGCGCGGCCGTCAACGACGCCGAGTAACGGCGGGCGTCTCCGACGCACAGCGGCGGCGGGCGTCTCCGACGCCGAAACCACCGGTTGCGGTCAGGCGCGCGGGGGGCCGGGGGCGAGCAGCACCTCCGCCGCCGCCCGGCGGCAGGCCAGGCTGGCACCCGAGGTGGACACGTGCACCGCGCCGCAGACCGAGCCGGTCAGCCCGGTCTCCACCACGATGGTGTCGTCGCGCGCACCCACCAGTACCTTCAGCGCCTGGGCGACCCACTCGTGCCGATGCGCGTCGCGGACGACGATCACCAGCGGCCGGTCCGCCGCCGGCGCCAGCGCGACCTGGTGCAGGTCCACGCCGTCGACGAAGTCGGTCTCCCCCAGCCGCACGCCGGTGGTTCCCGGCAGCGCCGGGGCGAGCAGGTCGATCAGGCCCCAGGGAACATCATCGCCGACCGCGATATTGCTGGCCGGCGAGAGCTCCACGACGTGTGGTGGACCTGACAGGGGTAACAGGCGGCTGCCCACCGGAGCGGTGAGGCGTATCGCGCGCCGGGCCGCCGCGAGCCCGAGTTGGCCGTCGCGCGGCGCCCGGTGGCCGTTCCACCGGGCTCGCTGCCCGGCCGTCCAGGCGGCCAGGTCGGCGACCCGGCCGGCCGCCTCGGCCAGCCGCTCCTCGGGCAGTTCACCGTCGATGACCGCGGCGACGATCGCGTCGCGCAGGGCCGTGGCGGTGTGCTCGTCGGCATGATCGCCGCCGACACAGACCGCGTCCGCGCCGGCCGCGAGGGCCCGGACCGTCGCGCCGTCCAGACCGTACGGGCCGGTCATCGCGCGCATCTCGATCCCGTCGGTCACGATGAGGCCGGCGTAGCCCAACTCGTGGCGCAGCAGGTCGGTCAGCACCCGCCGGCTCAGCGTCGCGGGCAGTTCCTCGTCGATCGCCGGTACCAGCAGGTGGCCGGTCATGACGGCGCGCACGTCCGCGGCGATGGCCGCCCGGAACGGGGCCAGTTCACACCGGTCCAGTTCGGCCCGGGTGGCCGAGATGATCGGGATCAGCCGGTGCGAGTCGGCGCTGGTGTTGCCGTGGCCCGGGAAGTGCTTCGCGCACGCCGCCACCCCCGCCGACTGCTGGCCCACGATCCAGGCGCTGGTGTGCCGGGCGACCAGGTCGGGGTCGGCGCCGAACGCACGCACCCCGATGACCGGGTTCTCGACGTTGGAGTTGACGTCGGCGTCCGGGGCGTAGTTCAGGGTGATGCCGGCCTCGGCCAGATCGCGCCCGACCTCCTCGGCGACGGCCGCGGTCAGGTCGGGATCGTCGACGGTGCCCAACGCCCAGTTGCCGGGCCGCGAGCTTCCGGTGCGCGCCTCCAGCCGGGTGACGTCACCGGCCTCTTCGTCGACCGCGACGATGACGTCCGGGTTGGCCTCCCGCAGCGCGGCCGTCAGCGCCACGACCTGCTCCCGGTCGGAGATGTTGCGGCTGAACAGGGCGACACCGCCCAGACCGTTCTCGAGCCGGCGCAGCAGCCATGGCGGTGGGCGCTTGCCGTCGAACCCGGGCTGCAACACCGCGTCCGCAAGCCGTTCGAGTTCGAGGCTACGGGCGTGGCCGCGTGCCATATGCGCTCCCCGGGTGTCCCCGCCGTCGAGGCGATCCATTGTGCGTGTCAAATTCTCGGTGAGATCACGGAAACAGTCAAGAAACTTATCAGTTCCGGACCCGTGAGTCAGCGTCCCACGACCAGCGCCGCTCCGTGCATCGTCCGCGAGGCGGGGTTCGCGAGGCGGGGTTCGCGACGGAGGTAGCGCTGCCGTCGGGTGACGCCCGGAAGTTGCGGAGGAACACTTCTCAATTCATGTCGCGCGATGTACGGTCACCTCAATTCTCAAGGTCACCTCGGTGGGGGGCTGCCATGGCCGACCGGACCGTCACGGACTCACCGGCGCTGCGCAGGGATGCGATCGGGCTGCGCGAGGTCCTCTTCCAGAGCATCACGGACATGGCGCCCGGAGCCGCCATCGCCGCGTCGATCCCCGCCGGAGCCGCTTTCGCGGGCGGCTCGCTGCCGCTGGCCGTGGTCTTCGCGCTCATCGCCTGCCTGTTCTCCGCGGTCTGCGTCGCGGAGTTGGCCGGACACATGCCGGCCGCCGGGTCGCTCGCCACCTACGCGGCCCAGGGCCTGCACGAGATCGTGGGGTTCCTGGTCGCCTGGGCCTACGTCCTGGTCGGCGTGCTGATCTCGCCACTTGTGCTGCTTCAGTTGGGTTTCACCACGGCCTCGACCATCAACTCCGAATTCTCCGGATATCCGGCAAACCTGTGGTGGCCGTGGACGATCCTCGGCGCGCTCATCGTCATGGCCGCCGGGCTCTACGGTGTCCGCACGTCGGCCGGGCTGGGCACGATACTCGGGGTGTTCGAGATCGGCGTCTTCCTCGTGCTCGCCGTGCTGCTGATCATCCACGCGGGGCACGCCAACACCCTGTCGGTGTTCGGCACCGGGCACACCCCGGCCGACCACCACGGCATCACCGGGGTCATCGCCGGCTCCATCTTCACCATCCTCGCCTTCGGCGGGTTCGAGGGGGCGGCGCCACTGGCCGAGGAGACCCGCGATCCCCGGCGCAACATCCGCCGCGCGGTGCTGGGAGCGACCCTGGCCATCGGCGTGCTCTACATCGTCACCACGTACGCGGTGGACGTCGCGTTCGGCCCGGGCAGGTTCGCCACGTTCGGCAGTTCGGGCGCGTCGTCCTGGGAGGGCCTGGCCCGGCAGTTCTACGGGCTGTTCTGGTTCTTCGTCTTCCTCGCCATCGTGAACTCCACCATCGCCAACGCCAACGCGGGGGTGAACGTGTCCAGCCGGACCGCCTACGCGATGGGCCGCATCGGCGCGTTCCCGTACCGGTTGGCGCGCATCGCGACCCGGCACCGCTCGCCGTACGTGGCGATCCTCGTGGTGAGCGTGGCGACCATCGCGGTGTCCCTGGGGCTGGGCTTCGGGTACGACCCGGTGACGGCGTTCTCCGTCGTGGGCACCGGCATCGTCATCCTGCTCGTCGCCATCTACATCGTCACGAACGTCACGTGCATCGCGTACTTCCTGCGGCGCCGGCGCGCGGACCTCAACGTGGTGCTGCACATCGTGGTGCCGGTGCTCGGGATCCTGGCGTTCGTCCCGGCCTGGCTGACGGCGGCCGGGCTGCCGGTGTTCTCCTTCGTCTCCACGCTGACACCGCCGATCTCGTACGCCGGGCCGGCGGTGGCGGTGTGGATGCTGCTCGGCATCGGGTACCTGGTGTGGCTGTACCGCAGGCACCCGCAGCGCGTCGCCGACGTGGCCCGGGTACACCTGGACGAGGAGCCCGGCGAGCAACCCGCCGTCCCTGCGGCACCGGTGGCGCCGGTATGACACAGGCGGGGCCGCTCACCTTCCGTCCGACCGCGGCGGACTACGCGTGGACGTTCGGCGGCGTCGCCCCGGTCGCGCGGGTGGCTCCGGGCACCGTACTGGAACTGTTCACCGAGGACTGCTTCGCCGGACGGGTACGCGGGGTCGACGACCTCGTGTCGCGGGTGGTGGAGTTCCCGTTCGTCAACCCGCAGACCGGACCGTTCTATGTGGAGGGTGCGCAGCCCGGCGACACGCTGGCCGTGCACTTCGTGTCGATCGAGCCGGCCCGGGACTGGGCCGCCTCGACGACCGTCCCGCTGTTCGGGGCGCTGACGTCCACCCACGCCACGGCCACCCTGCAACCGCCGCTGCCCGAGGTGGTCTGGATCTGGCAGCTCGACCGGGTGCGCCGGCTGTGCCGGTTCGAGTCCCGGTTCACGGAGTACACAGTGGACCTGCCGATGGATCCGATGCACGGTACGGTCGGGGTGGCGCCGGCGAACCTGGAGGCGCGGTCCTCGCTGATACCCGACGCGCACGGCGGCAACATGGACACCCCGGAGATGCGCGCGGGCGTCACGTGTTACCTGGGTGTCAACGTGGAGGGTGCGCTGTTCTCCCTCGGCGACGGCCACGCCCGGCAGGGCGAGGGTGAGACCTGCGGCGTCGCCGTGGAATGCGCGATGGACACGGTGGTGATCGTCGACCTCATCAAGGGGCGGCCGTGCCCGTGGCCCCGGCTGGAGTCCGACACCCACATCATGTCCACCGGCTCGGCCCGGCCGCTGGAGGACGCGTTTCGGATCGCACAGCTCGACCTGGTGCAGTGGCTGGAGGCAGACTACGGGCTGCCGGTGCTCGACGGGTACCAGCTTGTCTCGCAGGGGGTGGAGTCGCCGCTGGCCAACGTCGTGGATCCGAACTACACGTCGATCGCGAAGATGCGCAAGGAGTGGCTGCCGCGGTCACCGGCGATGGACGGCGTCCACGCGCGGCTGCGCGAACAGGCCGCGGCCTACCTCGCGAGTCGCTGAGGATCCCGCCGGTCCTGCCGGGCGCGCAGCCACGCGTACCAGTCCTCCAGCCCGTCGCCCCGGGTCGCCGACACCGCCAGGGGCACCAGCCCCGGCCGTACCGCGGCGGCCGCCCGCTCGAACGCGGCGACGTCCACGTCGAGGTACGGCAGCAGGTCGACCTTGTTGAGCAGGAGCAGATCCGCGCCGCGGAACATGTGCGGGTACTTCAGCGGCTTGTCCGCACCCTCGGTCACCGACACGACGACCGCACGCGCGCTCTCCCCCAGGTCGAACAGCGCCGGGCACACCAGGTTGCCGACGTTCTCCACGAACAGCACCGACCCCTCCGGCGGATCGAGCTCCCGCAACCCCTCGGCCATCATCGTCGCGTCCAGGTGGCATCCGGCGCCGGTGTTGATCTGCAGCGTGCGGCAGCCCGCCGCGCGTAGCCGCCACGAGTCCAGCGCCGTCTCCTGGTCACCCTCGATGACCGACACCGGTCCCAGCCCGACCATCGCCCGGACGGTGCGTTCCAGCAGCGTGGTCTTGCCCGATCCCGGCGAGCTCATCACGTTGACCGCGAAGATGTGCCGCCCGGCGAGCCAGGCGCGGTTGCGCGCGGCCAGCAGGTCGTTCTTTTCCAGTACCCGCTGCTCCAGCGTGATGGTGGTGGGGGCGGAGCAGCCGCAGGTTCCACACATGTCAGGTCACCTCGACGGATCGGATGGTCAGGCTCTCCCCGCGCAGCACCTCGACATCGGCGCTGCCACAGGGACACAACAGGATGAGGTCGTCGACGCGGTACTCGTCGCCGCACGAGCGGCACCGCGCCCAGCCGTCCGGCTCCTCAATGTCCAGCGTCGCGCCGTCCACCGGCGTACCGGCCGCGGCGAGGTCGAAGCAGAACCGGATCGCGTCGGGTACCACGCCGGAGAGCCGGCCCACCGACAGCCGCACGCGGACGACCCGGGACCCGGCGCACCGTTCACCGATCGCCTCGACGATGCTCTCCGCGATAGCCAACTCGTGCACCACGTACCCGTCCGGTGTCAGCAGATGCGCGGCAGCGGGTCGCCGACGAGCAGGTCGACGATCCGGGTACCGCCGAAGACGGTGTTGAGCAGCACCAGCCCCGGCGGGTCGGCACCGACCCGTCCGATGACGGCCGCCTCCTCGCCACCCGGGTGTGCGCGCAGGGTGTCCAGGGCGGCCTGTGCGTCGCCGGAATCGACGACCGCGACCATCCGCCCCTCACAGGCGACGTAGAGCGGGTCGATGCCCAGCAACTCGGCGGTGCCGCGTACCGGCGGGCGCACCGGTACGGCGACCTCGTCCACCACCACCGACACGTCCGCCGCCCGGGCGATCTCGTTGAGTACGGTGGCCACGCCGCCCCGGGTGGCGTCCCGCATGGCGCGCACCCCGGGTACGGCGCGCAGCAGCGCCGCCACCATCCCGGACAGCGGCGCCGTGTCGGAGGTGACGTCGGCGTCGATGTCGAGTTCGCCACGGGCCAGCATGACGGTGACACCGTGCTCGCCGATCGGACCCGACACCAGCACGGCGTCGCCCGGCCGGACGGAGGCGATGCCCAGCCGCACACCCGGAATCATCGTGCCGATGCCGGCGGTGTTGATGTAACAGCCGTCGGCACCGCCGCGCTGCACCACCTTCGTGTCACCGGTGACCACCTGGACGCCGGCCGCGGCGGCGGCGTCGGCCATGGCGGCGACGATGCGCTCCAGGTCCTCGACGGCGAAGCCCTCCTCCAGGATGAACCCGGCCGACAGGAACATCGGGGTGGCGCCGCGTACGGCAAGGTCGTTGACCGTCCCGTTGATGGCGAGGTCGCCAATGTTCCCGCCGGGGAAGAACAGCGGCGACACCACGAACGAGTCCGTGGTGAAGGCCAGGCTGGTACCGCCGGCGACCAGTTCGGCGGCGTCCTCCAGCCGGTCCAGCACCGGATTTCCCAACCGTTTCAGGAACACCGCGTCGAGCAGGGTCTGGGTGGCCTTGCCACCGGCGCCGTGCGCCATCGTGATGCGTTCCTCGCGCAGCCTGCTCCTGCCGCGCCGTACCCGCTCGATGCGCGCGAGTACCTGTTCCTCGTAGCTGACAGTGCTCATGCCCGGCTCGCTTCCTTGACCCGTTGCCGGCTGAACCGGCCGAAGTTGTAGTACGCCGCGCACGCCCCCTCCGGGGACACCATGCACGTACCGATCGGCGTCTCCGGCGTACACGCCGTGCCGAACACCTTGCACTCCCAGGGTTTCAGCACACCCTTGAGCACCTCACCGCACTGGCACGCCTTCGGGTCGGCGACGCGCAGGCCGGGTAGCTCGAAGACCTGCTCCGCGTCGAACGCGGCGAACTCTTCGCGCAGCCGCAGCGCCGAGGACGTGATGAACCCCAGGCCGCGCCACTCGAAGTAGGGCCGCAGCCGCATCGTGTCGTTGATCGCCCGCAACGCGATCGGGTTGCCGTCCCACGGCACCGCCCGGCCGTACTGGTTCTCCACCTCCGAGCGGCCCTCGGACAGCTGGAGCATCAGCAGGTAGATGGACTGCAGGATGTCCAGCGGCTCGAACCCGGCCACCACCACCGGTTTGCCGTAGTCGCGGGCGATGAACTCGTACGGGCGGCAGCCGATCACCGTAGACACGTGGCCCGGGCCGAGGAATCCGTCCAGCCTCAGGTCCGGCGAGTCGAGGATGGCCTTGATCGCCGGAATGATGGTGACGTGGTTGGCGAAGACGAAAAAGTTGCGCAACCCCTCGGCCCTGGCGCGGAGCAGCGTCATGGCCGTGGACGGCGCCGTCGTCTCGAACCCGATCGCCATGAACACCACCCGTTGCTCGGGCCGCTGCCGGGCGATCGTCAGCGCGTCCAGGGGTGAATACACCATCCTGATGTTCGTGTCCCGGGCGTTCGAGTCGAAGAACGAACCGTTGCCCCCCGGTACCCGCATCATGTCGCCGAACGACGTCATCAACACCCCCGGCTGCCGGGCGATGTGGATCGCGTCGTCCACCCGGCCCATCGGGATCACACACACCGGGCACCCCGGCCCGTGCACCAGCGTCACGCTCTCGGGCAGGTAATCCTCCAGCCCGTGCTTGTAGATCGTGTGCGTGTGACCGCCGCACACCTCCATGAACTTGTACTGCCGCCCCGGCTCGCACAGCCGCGCGATGCTCGCGGATAGCGCCCGCGCCCTGCCCGCGTCGCGGAACTCGTCCACGTAACGCATGTGTTTCCTCTTCCCTGCCGATGTCCCGTCCGCCGGCGGCGCCGAGGGATGGGGCGCACGCTCGACGTGCGACCCCGCCCCCGGTTTTCCCGCGTCCGGATTCGCTAGCCGATGTTCGATTCCCGCAGCGCCGTCAGCTCGTCGTCGTACGGGGTCCCGAGGCTCGCCAGGAACGACAGCACGGCCTGCGCCTCGTCCTCGGAGATCTTCGACAGCGCGAACCCGACGTGGACCAGGACCCAGTCACCCAGCCGCAGATCCTGGTCGGCGAGCAGCGCGACGTTGATTTTCCGGCGTACGCCGCTGACCATCACCACCGCGAGGTCGGGCTGCTCGGCCACGGTGTCCACCAGTTCACCGGGAATGCCCAGGCACATCGGCCCCGCTCCTTCCGTGCCGGGTCATTACATCCGGCGCATCTTCATGTACCGCTGGATTTCCGGCCACTGCATGGTCACCACCGAGACCATGCCGATGCTCAGCAGCACCGCGACCGACAGCATCTTCTTCACGCGCCTCACCACCCTTTCCGGCCGGAGCGCCCGGGGCGTCCGGCTGCGCGACAATCTCCGCCACCAGGGACCTCACCATCTCCGCGGCCGCGTCGAGAGCACCGCTCACGGGTGCGCTCAGCGCCACGACGACCTCCTCGTCCGGCCCCGCCACCGGGACGGACTCCGGCTCGCAGCACACCACGTACGTTCTGGCCGGAACCCCGCCCAGTTCGCGCGCCAGGGCCAGCACCCGCACCGGATCCATCCCGTGGGTCTGCAGGTCGACCGTGCCGGCGGACGGCGGTCGGGGTTCGACGAGGGTCAGCGTGCCCGGCGCGTACCCGCGGGGCGAGGCGTCGATGAGGATCGCGGCGCGGTAGTCGCGCAGCAGCGCGTACGCCAGGTCCATGCCACGGATCCCGAAGTCGACGACGTCGGCGCCGGGCAGGGTCGGACCGGCGGCCAGCCGGCGGGCCACCTCGCAGCCGAACCCGTCGTCGCCGAGGAAGATGTTCCCGATGCCGGCCACCAGAACCCGGCCGGCGCCGGGCTCCAGCGGCTGCACGTCGTCGAGGGCGTAGAAGAACCGGTGACCGGGCATGCGCGCGTCGCCGAGGTCGCGGCCCGGATCGTCGGCCACGGTGACGGCAAGGTGGATGTGGCCCTCGTCGTCCTGCTCGATGGCCTCGATGACGGCCGTCCGGCCGTCCAGTGCGATGTCGAGGATGTCGGAGCGCCGGCGCGGCCGCAGCCGGACCCGGCTGCCCGCGCTCAGCCGCACCCCGTCGACCTCCACGACGTCGGGTCCGCGGCTGCTCATCAGGTCCCAGAACTCCACGCCGCTCACGCCTCGGCCTCCCGCAGCGCCGGCCCGAACGGCAGGTCCCAGAACTCCACACCGCTCACGTCTCGGCCTTCTCGCAGCGCCGGCCCGAACCGGTCGATCTCGCGGAGCCTGCCGTGCAGCCGCATCAGTTGCGCCGGGGTCAGCGCGGCGCAGCGGTCCAGGATCTCGCGGGCGCGCGGGTCGCTGTCGCGCATCTCGCGCCGCTCGTCGTCGGAGAGCGTGAGGATGTTCAGCGTCAGCAACTGGTCGATCTCGGTGGCGTCGAAGAGGTCGCCCGGGCTCTCCGGCGCGACCTGCGGATAGTCCGGCAGGATGACCGGCGCCGACAGCATCGTGTGCCGGTCACCCTCGGCACCGACCAGGACCGGCCAGGTGCCGATGTTGTCGCAGCCGGCGGCGAGGGCGGCCAGGTTCTCGGGCGGGTCGGTCAGCGAGACCAGCCGTCCCCGGCCGGCGTGGATGACCGCGTGCGCCGAGACGAACGTACGGCGCAGGGCGCTCGGGCGGTCCTGCCCGTACCAGGCGGTGGTGTTGTCGATCCGTACCGTCAGCCGGTACATCCCCGGCCCCACCCGCTCGGCGCCGACGTCGAGCCGGCCGTGCAACTCCTGCCAGTGCCGCAGCACCGCGCCCACCCGCCCCTCATCGGTTGGCGAGCGGAGCCATTCGATGCGGCGGCCGGCCGCGATGCGGATCGGTACGTGGCAGGGAGCCTCGGTCAGCATGGCCACGGGCAGGTCTTCGGCCACCACCTCCCGCTCGGTGGCCTCCTCCCAGGACAGGTAGCGCTCGGTGCCGACAACCAACTCCGGTACCGGCTCCAGCCGCCCGCCGCGCAGCCGGCTCACGTCCCGGACGACCACCTGAAGGAAACGCACCCGCACGTCCACCGTGTCCTGCGGGTCCGCCGCCAGCAGGCACTGAGTCTGGGTCAGGTGCGGGCCGGCGTCGTACGCCCCGCCGAGCGGCCGGGGGTACACGCCGCCGATCGTCCAGCGGTGCTGGTTCTTCAGCGCCGAGCGCCGGTACGGCCACAGCAGGTACCCCTCGTAGAGCACCGCCTGCGCGACCTGCCTCACCACGTCCACGCCTCAGACACCGCCCGCCGGCCGCTCGGCCGCGCTCAACAGAGCCTCGATCGTGCCCTCCCAGCTGGGCAGCGCGTTGCGCGCCCGGAACCCGTAGAGCCGGTCGAACACGGCGTGGTCGAGCCGCACCCACGCGCAGCCGGGAAAGTACCGGGCCATCAGGTCCTTCCACACTCGCACCGGCATCCGGTACGCCGCCTCGGTGTCCCACGGGATCCGGGCGACCCGCAGCGCACCGTCGACCGAGTAGAAGACCGTGCCGCTGAACAGGAATTCCAGCGGGATGTCGCCGTCGTCCAGGGCGTGCAGGTACTTGCTGGCGACGACGTCGAAGTCGTAGGTGCAGCCGACCGGGATGTCGGCGACGGTGTCGCCGTCGAACTCGGGTACCTGGCTCGTCACCTGTGTCCACAGTAGACTTCTCAGGTTCCGGCCCCACTGCTCCGGCGCGCCGAACAGTTCCACCAGCCGGTCCTGGCTCGACGCGTCGTAGCGCCGGGCGGTGGCCGCGATGCGGATCTGGGTGTGCAGGGCCAGCGACCGGATCGCGGTGCAGCCCTCGGCGTGGATGCGCGCACGGAACCGGAGCGTGGGTACGGCCGCGAGGTCGACCGGCGCGGCC
>DASXOA010000052.1:0-33969 GCA_036494675.1 Rugosimonospora sp. | reverse complement strand
CGGTGAGCGCGTGGACCTCGCCCGACCCGCCGCCCATGGCCCGGGACAGCGTGCCACGCAGCCGGCGCCGTGGCGTGTCGCCCCGGCGTGCGCGTCCGGCCAGCCGCTCAAGGGAGTCGAGCGCGGCGGGTTCGTCGACGGGGGTGCCGGCCGGGTGCTGGTTGGCCGGGTTCTCGTTGGCGAGGTGTTGGTTGGCGAGGTGTTGGTTGGCGCTGTACTGGTTGGCGAGGTGTTGGTTGGCGGGGTGCGCTGCGGTGCTCCAGAACCTCTGCCCCGCGATCGCCGGCGCTGTCGGGACCGGTGGCGCGGCGAAGGGAGTTGCCGTGGCGGGTGGCGCCGGCGGTGGCTGCGCCGGCGGTGGCTGCCGTACCGACGCGCGCCCGTAGACCACCGGCGGCGTCGGCTCGGAGTCCGCCTGGCCGGCGGTTCGCAGTACCTCGGCATGCCAGCCCGACGCTGGAGCCGGCGGCGGTTCGGCTGGCTGACCCATCGATACCCGTCCCTCTGTTAGAAGATGTGCAGTAGCCGGCCGTACGTGCCGAACTCGCCGACCACCACGGGCACCATGGCCACGACCGCCGTCGACTCGATGCGATCGGTGAGGCGGCGCAGCCGCGCGCGGACATGGTCGGGCGGGTCGACCGCGAGCACCAGCACGCAGGCCAGGGCGCCCAGGCCCGCGACCGCCAACTGCGCGACGGTCGCGGTGCCGCTGTGGCGGAGCCAGGCCGCGAAGAGCCCGGCGAGCGCGACGCCTGCCGAGCCGATGAGCGCGGTCACCTCGCCGACCAGCGGGTACAGGCGGGCACGGCTGAGCAGGACGACCGCGAGCAGGGCGGCCAGCGACAGCGTCCACCGGTCCGGGTGGCCGGCGAGCGACCATCCGCTCACCGCGATCGATGCCGCCAGGGCGATGGCGGCCAGCGCGAGCCCCCGGTGGGACGCCGCGAGCGCGTCGTAGACGTCCCGGCGGGCCACGTCTCCGCCGGCGGTACGCGCGTCGTCGAGCCGGTTGAGCCCGGCCGTCAGCAACGCCAGCCGGGGCAGGAAACCGAGCAGTACGACGGCGACCACGGCCATGACGGCGCTCAGCCGGGCGGCGGGCAGGTGTACGAGCATGCCCGCCCACCACAGGGCGGCCAGGAGCACGGCGAAGATGCCGCCGAGCCAGCCGCCGCGCCCCAGCGGGGTCGTCGCGCCGAGCAGCGCCACCAGTACCCCGGCCACGGCGGCGAGCAGCAGCCAGCGCTGCTCCGCCGGCCACCCGCTGGTCCGGGCGCCGAACCAGGCGGACTGCGCGGCCAGTACCCCGGCGCCGAGCAGCACCACGGTGCCGATCGGCTCACGCACCTGGGCGAGCGCGGCGCCGAGGAGGCAACCGACGGCAGCCGCCACGGCGAGCAGCAGGACCCCGGAGTTGCCGGGTTCGATGGCCCGGATCAGCAGCCCGGCGACGAAGAACAGCACCACGGCCCCGGCCGTCGCGCTCCACCGGCGGGCGGTGGGGTTCCACCGGAACGACAGCCGGTCGGCGCCTTCGGCGGTCTCCTCGGTCACGTCGTGGATGACCGGCGCGGGCGGGCTGTCCTCGACCGTGACGAGCCGGAGCACGGTGCCGTCCGCCACCTCGGCCGCGGCCAGACTCTGTCCGGTCGGCAGCGCGAGTCCGGCGCTGGTGACCAGCTGACGCGGGCGCGGCACCCGCCCGGCCGGCTCGTCGAGCAGGTCGAGCACGTCGGGCAGCAGCACCCCGATGGGTTCGTCGGACGGGAGCACGACATCCGCGCGGCGCCGGCCGCCCACCAGCGTCACCCTGCTGTACCGGGCCACGGCGCCTCCCCAGTGCGTTTCGCTCGCGGGGCGCCCCGTGAAGTCGGAGTGCCGGCTATCTGCCCGGGGTCCGCGTGACCGCCGGTGCGGATGTGCTCTGTTGGTTCTGCTTGGCGAGCTGCTGGCGGACCGACGAGTACCCGACGCAACCGGCCGCCACCACGCCGGCGATGACGATGCTGGCGATCACCCGGCCGGTGTTCTCCTCGTACGACCGGCGGCTCGCCAGTGCACCGAACAACATCGCGTCGCGCATCCGGCGGCGGCGTACCGCCACGGATTCCAGAAGTTCGCTGTCGAAGTCGCGCGCCACGCCGGCTACCGTAGCCATCCGGAGCCAAACAGACAACGCCCGTGCCGGGAGCCATCGCGGCGGTCACGGTACCGGTAGGGGCACGTCGGCGTGCAGCACGCTGGCGACGGTGGCCACCGAGGCCCAGCCGTCGGGCAGGTCGTACCAGGCCGTTCCCCGGTGCCGCGGGCCGATGGGTCGGGCGCCGTGAAGAGTCAACGCCTCGGTGGCACCGACGTCTCCGCGCGCCGCCGGGCCGACGGCGAGACCGACCGGTGTGGCCCGTCCTCCCGGTATCGGGCCGGCCGCCGGTGTCGGGCCGGTCAGCGCCGGCGGGAACGTGAGGTCCTCGCGGCCCGGCCGGAGTACCGCGAAGAACAGCGCCAGACCGTGCTCGCCGGCCAGCGTCTCGGCGAGCGCGGGCAACGCGGCCAGCGGTGGTTCCTCGGTGGCCCGGTACCCGACGACCAGCGTCGCCGACTCGGCGGGGCCGGACGGGGTCGCGGCGATTTCGAGGGTACCGATGGCCGGACGGCCTCCGCCGCCGACGAAGCTCACCAGGGTCGGGCGCGGCGCGCGCCCGCTGGCCGTCCGGCTCAGCTCGTCGGGGTGCCACGGTTGCGACACCGGTTCGGCGGGGCCCCAGCCGGCCGGCGGTTCCCCGGTCAGCGCGCGGCACGCGGCCTGCACCCCGAGCCCGAACGCGACCGGCGGCCGCTCATGCCGCAGCTCGATGTTGAGCCACAGCTGCCGGCCGGTTCCCGCGCCGCCGGTGGACCCCGCGCCGACGCTGGTTCCCGTGGCATCGATGGCCCCCGTGGTGCCATCGGTGCCGGCGGGCACGAACGCGCCGCCCTCCCAGCGCAACAGCCCGCCGCCGGCGCCGTCGACGTAGCCGCGGCCGGGCACGTGCACCACCCACCGGCGCTCGCCGAGCAGCGCCATCCGCAGCGGCATCGTCAGGCGACTCGTCGAGGGGGTGACGACCTGGATGTCGAGTTCGCCGTCGGCGGCGGCGATGAACGCGTCGACGAGACCCTGCGACAGACCGACGACCGGCCGATCCTGAAGCAGGACGGCGGTCCTGTCGGTGAGGATGTCGACGACTGGCCAGGCCACCGGGCGATGGTAAGGGCCGCGGTCGAGCCGCCGCAACGCGATCCGGCCGCGCTCGGGGGTTCGCGTACCACGCTGGTTGTAGCTCACTCACGACCTACCACGCTGGTTGGAGAGGAACCTCCATCCAGTGCCCGACGCAATTTCCGGTAGCTGCGAATAGCGTGACGCGGTCGGGGGTGTCGTGCTCGGCGTGCCCGGAGAGACGAGTTGGTGTGAGGGCCCGGGAGTGTCGCGGGCCCGGCTGATCGGGAGGTCGGTAGATGCGGTTCGATATGGGTAGTCAGGCGCTGCCGACGTTGATCAACCGTACCGATGGATCGCATCAGGACCTGGGTGCGTTGATCCGGGCGTTGATCGCGGCGGCGGAACCGTTGGAGGGCAAGTTCAACGGATCGGGGAAGTCCTCGTTCGATGGATTCAAGGCGCGGGCGGATCAGATCAGTGCGGATCTGCAGTCGGCGCTGTCGTCGATCCTGGGCGGGCAGCAGGGTATGAACGTGTCCTTTGTGGACGGTGATCAGTCGATGTCGGACAACGCACACACGACTCAGGGCGCGGCGAACTTCGAAGCCGCCAGCTTCCGGATGTCGGCCTGAGCGGGACGGGGAGACCACGATGGGCACGATGGATCGGCTGAGTTACGACACGGGGGCCTCCGCGGAGGCGCAGGGAAACATCCAGACCGTGGTGGCCCGGCTCGAGGCGGTCATCAACGACCGCGACCAGGCCGTCAAGGCGGCGATGGCGGACTTCTACGCGGACGGCGTGTCGGACCTGTACCACGACAAGGAAGTCCGGTGGAACAGCGCGGCGAGTGAGGTGCGCAGCATCATCACGCTGGTCAAGAAGACGTTGCTGGACAACGACTCCACTGCCTCGCAGGCACAGTCGCGCGCCCGCGCGGCCGTGAGCGCCATCTGATCGCCATCCATCCGGCCGCCACGCGATCGCGCGCGGGCGGCCGGTATGGGTTTTCCATCCGGGAGGCCCCGTGACCAAGTACAACATCGACCCGGCCGGCATCAACGGCGTGCTGAAGCACGTGGACGGCGTGCTCAAGGGTGAACTCACCAAGAGCCGCCAGGCCACGTACGACGCGCTCGACGAGGCGGTGCTGGCGTACCCGGACGGGGGTTCGCCGGTCGAGAACGCGCTGCGCGTGGCGCAGGCACGAGCGGTGACCGCGATCAACGGCGTGGCGTCGGAGACCGGCTTCATCGTCGGCGTGGCGGTCGAAGCCGCCACCGTGTATCTCAAGGCTGACGACGTGATGGCGCGGAATGCCAGCCATCAGCGGGTCGCGGCGCACGATCTCGACGCCTTCGCGGCGGCTCCCGGGATCGAGGCCAAGACCCATCAGTTGGACATGCGCCAGTAATCCATCCGGCCGGGCGAGGAAGGCGAGTCGATGACGTACGGCGGCGAGAGCGACGCGGACTGGCGCGCCGACTCGGATCTGCTCCACCCCAGCGACGGATTGATCGATCCGGGCAGGATACCGGTCATCCAATTCAACGCCGGGGCGATGCAGGCTGCCGGCAGTAAGATCAAGTCGGCCGGCATCAAGGTGCACGGTGCGGGAAGCTCGGTCGACCGGGCCTGGCAGGGACTCGGCCACTCCTACCGGGCGCCCGAGACGCCGGAACTGCTGAACGGCTCGACGCTGGTCGTGCGCAAGGCGGACGCCGTGCAGACGCGCCTGAACCAGATCGGCGACGCGGTGTGGCACTTCGCCGGCGAGATGCAGGGCCAGATAGCGAAACTGAACGGCCTGCGCGCCGAGGCGGTGACGTTCGTCGGGTGGGCCAGGGCGAGGGGCTCGGCCGCGTGGCCCGACGCGAGCTACCAGACCGGCGGCCTGGGCCACATGCCGGGCCGGGACTACAACGACCTGCTGGCCAGGAAGGTCGCCGGGGCCCTCGGCAACATCAAGGAAACCGAGCAGAGGTACGCGGGTCAGATCGCGACCGCCTTCGACGTGACGTTCAACCCACCTCCGGCGGGGCCGCAGCGTTTCCACAGCCGGACCGAGGCCGAGGATGCCGCGGGCGCGATACCCGACAACTGGCGGAACATCGACCTGGGTGGCGTCAAGCTGCCCTGGGGCGGTTCGAGGTCCGACGGGGTGGACCAGTTCGTCGACGGGATCGGGGAGAGCGCGCTGAACACCGTGCTGGCCCTTCCTTCGCTGGTCGGCGTGGGGGTGAACGGGTCCGGGCATCTCGGCTGGAGCTGGAACACGATGAAGACCGCCTGGACCGGTCTGGGTCGCATGTCGTTGGCGACGAACCCGGGCACCTGGCTGGTGCCAGGCATGGCGGCGATGAACTGGAAGACCATGACGACGGCGTTCAACGGCTTCATCGGCAAGGACGCCGAGGGCAACTGGGGCGCCAGGGGCGCCGGGCGGCTCGTCGGGAACGTCGGCGCGCTGTTCATCCCCGGAGCCGACGACCTCGCGGTCGGCGCGCTGGCGGAGAAGGGCGCGGCGGTGGCCGGGAAGGGCGGCATCGGGTACGCGGCACTGGGCCGCGCGATGCAGTCGCCCAAGTTCGTCGCCCACGGCGGATGGTCGTTCCTCGACGTGCGCGCGCTGCGCGCGATGGACGACTCCAGCCTGCTGAGCCGGTTCGTCAACACGCCCGGAAACGGCTGGCACCTCCCGTCGATGCCCGAGGGGCAGACGACGAGGGCCGGCGAGCGGGCGCTTCCTCACGTCAGCGGGCTGAACAAGGAGCCGGAACGTGACTTCGACGGCGAGCTGCACGGCATCACCGCCGCGCACGCCGCCGCCGCCGACGGCACTCACCAGTCCACCCGCGCGGCGCTGGACGCACACCTACAGGACGCGAAGCATCAACGCGAGCAGATCCTGCAGAAGGCCGAGGCCGACAAGGAGGGCAAGTCCCTGGCCGAGCAGACGCGGATCCAGAAGGATGCCAACGCCCAGATCAGGCGGCTCTCGGATCAGACATCGCGGATCACCGCGGCGATCGGCAGGGACAGCGACCACCAGTTCGCGGCGGTCGGCAATCAACTGCACGACGAGCTCGACGGGTTGCGCGGGAACGCGGGCCTGGACCCGATCCCCGGCCACCACCCGACGGTGCTGCCGGACGCGGAGCAGAGCATCAAGGACCGGTTCATGGCGGCCGGAATGGAAGAACACACGGCCGCCGCGAGCGCGTACAAGCTTCAGGATCTCGCGCGTCACCAGGTTCCGTTGAAGGACTGGTCAGCCGACCAGAAGGCGCTTCTCGCGACGTACCTGAGGAGCGGCCCCCGGATCACCCCGCACACCGAACTGTCCAAGGTGGTCGGTCCGGACCAGGTGGAGGACATCCTCGCCCACAACAAGGACACGGTCGGCGGATTCGTCACCCAGGATCCGTTCGTACGGGACGCGGTGCGGCCGGTCGACCGGGCCGCCGCGCTGGCCCTGAGCTACCACTTCCCCCAGTCCTGGGCGGAGCAGGAGACACTGCGGCAGAAGGTGTACTGGTTGACGCACCGCGGTCACGCGCAGCCGTACGGGTTGCCGCTGCACGGGTACGGCGAGGTGGTCTACCGTACGCACCCGGACGACGTGGGCCGCTACGTGATCCCGGTCAGTGGCGACACCGAGGCCGCCCTGCACGGCACCGGGCAGGATCTGCGCGGAGCGAACCTTCACCGGCACGACGATCCGGCGCCGTACACCGGAATGGGTCTGACCGCGGGCGGAGTGCCGGAGTACATCGCCACCGGCGTTCGCATGGCGGACGGCACGATGTACTGGAACGCGCCGACGAAGGACGGCGGAGTCCTGCGCATCACGCTGGCCACGTTCCACGACGGCAAGTGGTACGCCAACCCGGGCCGGGCCGACGAGCACCTGGACGTCGGGGTCAAGGGCGAGCCGGCGGCGGGCCGGAGCCCCTTGCTGACCGAAACCTGGCAACGGATGCCGGAGGGGCTGCGGGAGTACCTCCACAGCGAGTACGCGTGGGACCTGGCCACGTCCCAACCCCAACCCGTCCCCGCCGATTCCCAGCAGCCGCAGGGCGACGGCCGGATGCCGGAGTATGCCGAAGTGCCCACCGGCTGACGCATGGCGACGAGTGTGGTCCACCGGCCGGCGCGTGCCATCCGCCCGCCGGCCGACCCGCCGCCGCGGGCGGTCGAGGCGCCGCCGACCCTGCCCGACGGGAGGGCGGCGTCGAGCCTCATGATGCTGCTGCCCGCGGTCGGCGTCGCCGGGTCGATGTCGATGATGCTGTTCACCCGGGGCAGCGGGTTCGTCATCATCGGCGCGCTGGTTCTGGTGCTCGCGCTCGCGGCCGGCGGCATGCTCATGCTGTCCCAGCGGGGGCAGGCGCTGCGCAGGCGGCGGCAGCAGCGCGAGCGGTACCTGGACTACCTCCAGGAGTTGCGCGAGGAATTGGCCGAGCGGGAGAAGACCGAACGCGGCCAGGCCCGGCTGCTCAACCCGTCCGTCGAGGCGCTGGTCGAACTGGTCCGCGATCCGGCCCGGCTGTGGGAACGGCGCCGCCTCGACCGCGACTTCCTGGCCGTACGGGTCGGCGTGGGCACCATGCCGGTACAGCCGCTGGATCTGCCCGACCGCGGCACGGCGCTGAACCCGACCGACCCGTTCATGCTCGCCGAGGCGCGTGCGGTGCTGCGCCGGTTCCGGCACGCGCCGGCCATGCCGCTGGTCGTGCCGCTGGACCGGGCCGGCGACGTGAGCATCGTCGGTTCCCGCGAGGCGGTGCTGCGGACCGCGCAGGCCATCATCGCGCAGGCCGCCGCCTGCCACGCCCCGGAGGATCTGGCGCTGGCCCTCGCGCACGGCGCCGACCGGGAGCCGGACTGGCGGTGGGTCAAGTGGCTGCCGCACGTGCTGGACGCGGATACCCGGGACGGGCCGGCACCGGTACGGCGGATCGCGCGGAGCACGGAGTCGCTGCGGATGCTGCTGCACGGCGAACTGAGCCAGCGCGCCGCGTACGCCACCGAGTTGCGCCGCGGCGTGACCGACCGGCGCGGGGTCGCGCTGCTGCACCGGCTGCTCGTCGTGCACGACACCTACGGCGCGGTGGCCACCGGGCTGAACCTGGCCGATCTGGACGTCCGCGCCGCCGACCTCGGCGTCACCGTGCTCCACCTGGTCGCCGACCGGCTCCAGGAGCCGGAGGACGTGGCGGTGCGGATCACCGCCGATGGCCCGGACCTCACCGTGGAGGATCTGCGCGGCGGAGTCGGCAGCGTCTACTCAGGACAGGTCGATCCGGTCAGCCCCGGCCTGGCCGAGGGTCTGGCCCGGACGCTCTCGCCGCTGCGCCTGTCGCCGGAGTCGGTGGACGAGACGCCGCACGCGGGCGCGGTCGACGTCCCGGCGCTGCTCGGCGTCGACGACCCGACCGCGCTGGATACCCGGCGGCTGTGGGCCGATCGCGGTGCGCGGGCGTTCCTGCGGGCGCCGATCGGCCTGGACGACGCCGGGGCCCCGGTGTATCTCGACCTCAAGGAGTCGGCCGACCTCGGGATGGGGCCGCACGGGCTGTGTGTGGGAGCGACCGGCTCGGGCAAGAGCGAGCTGCTGCGTACCCTCGTGCTGTCGCTCGCCGCGACCCACCCGCCCGAGCAACTGGCGATGGCGCTCATCGACTACAAGGGCGGCGCCACGTTCGCGCCGTTCGAGAGCCTGCCGCACGTGGCCGGCGTCATCACCAACCTGGAGGACGACGCCGGGCTCATCGAACGCGCCTACGCCAGCCTCGACGGCGAGGTGAAGCGGCGCCAGCAGGTGCTGCGCGAGGCCGGCCACGTGGCGAAGATCGCGGACTACGCGGAGCTGCGCGCGCAGCGGCCGGAGCTGCCGCCGCTGCCGTACCTGCTGGTCATCATCGACGAGTTCGGTGAACTGCTCACAGCCCGGCCCGACTTCATCGAGCTGTTCCTGACCATCGGCCGGATCGGCCGGAGCATCGGCGTACACCTGCTGCTGTCCAGCCAACGCATCGAGGGCGGCAAGCTGAAGGGCCTGGACTCGTACCTGTCGTACCGGCTGGGGTTGCGTACGTTCTCCGAGGCGGAGAGCCGTACCGTGCTGGAGACGCCCGACGCGTTCCACCTGCCGCCGCTGCCCGGGTTCGGCTACCTCAAGGTGGACACCACCATCTATCAGCGGTTCAAGGCGGCGTACGTGTCCGGACGGGTCCGGGCCACGGACGACCGGGTACCCGGACCCGAGCCGGCCGGCCAACCCCGGGTGGCGCCGTACGGGCAGTACAACGCGCCGGTCACCGAGCAGGAGGACAGCTCCGCGATGCCGGAGCGGGTGGTCGGCGACACCCTGCTGAGCGTGATGGTGAGCCAGTTGGCCGCGGCGGCGGCGCGGGTACACCAGATCTGGCTGCCGCCGATCCCGGTGGCGCTGACCCTGGATCAGGTGGCCGGGCCGGCCGACCTGCGCACGGGCGGCTTCCGCCTGGAACTGGCCCCGGGCGGCATGCGGGTACCGATCGGGCTCATCGACGACCCGGCCCGGCAACGCCAGGGCCCCTGGGTGCTGGACCTCACCGAGGCCGGTGGGCACCTGGCCATCATCGGCGGCCCGCAGTCCGGCAAGACCACGCTGCTGCGTACCCTCGTCGCCTCCCTGGCGCTCACCCACACCCCGCGCGACGTCGCCGTGTACGGCATCGACCTGGTCGGTTCGGGGCTCACCGCGCTGGGCGGCTTCCCGCACGTCGGCGGCGTCGCGGGGCGCACCGACCGGGAACGGATCAGGCGGACCGTCGAAGAGGTCCGGATGATGCTCGAACACCGCGAGCAACTGTGCCGCCAGGTGGGCGTCGACTCGGTCGAGCAGTTGCGTGCCGCGCACCGCTCGGCGGAGCTGCCCGGCCTGGCCAGTTCCGACGTGGTGCTCGTCATCGACGGGTTCGGCGCGCTGCGCAGCGACTTCGAGGACCTCGAACCGCTGCTGGCCGACATCCTCCAGCGCGGCGGCGGGTACGGCGTCCACGTGGTCGCCTCGATGCTGCGCTGGAACGACGTGCGTATCGCGCTCCAGGCGACGTTCGGTTCTCGCGTGGAGCTGAGGCTCGGCGACCCCACCGACTCCTCGATCGGGCGGCGGCTGGCCGAGACCATCCGCCCCGACCAACCCGGCCGGGCGCTGACCACGTCCCAGCTGTTCGCGCAGGTGGCGCTGCCCCGCGCCGACGGCCTGGCGACGCCCGCCGATTCCGGGGAGGTGCTGGCGAAGCTCGCCCAGGCGACCCGCACCGCCTGGCCCGGCGAGCCCGCGCCGCCGATCCGCGTGCTGCCGCACCAGATTCCGGCGGCGACGTTGCTCAACCAGTTCAACGATCCGGATCTGCTGCCGATCGCGGTGGACGAGATAGCGCTGCGGCCGGTGCTGCTGGATCTGTTCCGCGTGGACCAGCACCTGATCGTCCTGGGCGACACGGGATGCGGCAAGACCAACCTGCTCCGGGTGGTCGCGCGGGGGCTGCACGAGAGGTACTCCGCCGGGGAGGTCGTCTTCGCGGTGATGGACCCGCGCAACGTACTCAAGGACCTGGCGCCGCAGCAGTTCATCGGCGGGTACGCCAACAACGTCAAGGCCTGCCAGGCGCTCGCCGCGGGTGTGGCCAAGGAGTTGGCCAAGCGGATGCCGGAGGAGCCCGGGCCGCCGGCGATCGCGGCGGTGCCGGGTGCGCTGCCTGCCCCCGGCGCTCTGCCTGCGTCCGGTGGCTTGCCCGCGTCCGGTGCGCTGCCTGCCGTGGGTGATGGGTCTTCGGCGGGCGCCGGACCGGGCGACAACCTGCCACGGATCGTGGTGTTCATCGACGACTACGACATGATGACGGCCGGCGGGTCCCGCCCGCTGGAACCGTTGCTGCCGTACGTGCCGTCGGCCCGCGACATCGGCCTGCACATCGTGGTGACCCGCAGGGTCGCCGGGGCCTCCCGCGGCCTGTACGAGCCGTTCCTGCTCGCGCTGCGGGAAAGTGGAGCGTCGGGTCTCGTGCTGACCGGAGACCGCGAAGAGGGTCAGCTGTTCCCCGGCGTGTACGCGCAACCGTTGCCGCCGGGCCGGGGGAGGTGGGTGCGCCGGGGTGAGCCGGTGCGCCTGGTACAGACGGGGCTGGACGCGGGGACGCCGCGCGGCGAGGGGATGTCATGAGCCAGGACCTCGTCGTGCTCACGCCCGGCCAGCCGGACATCCCCGCGCTGATGGCCGGAATGGTCGCGGCCGGCGAGGACCTGCTGGTGCTGCCGGTCGCGGACGGCTCGGTGATCCAACTGTGCGACGCGCCCGACGGCCAGACGCTCCGGCCGCTGCTGACCATCGAGGTACCGGTCATGGTGGCGGTGCCGGGCGAGGTCGGCCGGCTGCTCGGCGAGGACGTCGCCGCCCGGGTACCGACGCCGGTGTGGTGGCTGGAGGTGCGGGCCGCGGGGGAGCCCGACTCCGCCATCCGGTTCGCGTGGCGCTTCGCGAACGCGGTCGTGGACAAGCTCGGCGGCCTCGTCTGGTCGGCCTCGGCCGAAGTGCGCGGCGGGGCGGTGGGCTGAGGTGACGACGGACGACGATCCGCCGGTACCGGCCGGTGCCGTGAACTTCGCCGACCTGACCGGGCGGCTGCGCACACTGTGGACGTGGGCCGGCCGACCCTCGGAGGCGGCGCTGCGCTCGCTGATCCGGATGCGGCGCACGGCAAGCGGATTCGTGGTGGAGGGCATGCCGTCCGGCACGGTGGAACGGGTTCTGGCCGGGGACGAGCCGGCCTGGGAGTCGGTCGAGCCGTTCGTGGCGAGTTGCCTGAGGGTGGGCAGCCGTTCGCAGGAGCGCATCGACCTGGACGTGGCGGCCTGGCACGAGGCGTGGCGCAGGGTCGCGCCGCCGAGCCCGGTCGGCTCCGGTACGGTTGCCGGCCCGGCGCGAACCGGTCCCCGGCGTTGGGCGTCGCTTCTGGTACGGCAGCTGACCGGATCCCCGGCGGCCACCCTCGCGGACGACCGGCACCGGGACCTGAGTGTGCGGGGCCGGCCCTCGGAGCATCCGCCGGCGATCCCGGCGTGGCGGCCGGCACTGATCGCCGCGGCGGCGGTGGCCGTGCTGTTCATGCTCGGCGCGTGGGCCGTCGTCGACTCCGGTGGCCACCATTCCGGCCCCCGGCCCGTCCCCGCGACGAGCCGGTCGGCCACGCCGCCGGGGAGCCGTCCGCCGGAAAACTCCCCGTCGGGGAGTGCCGGGTCGGGGAGCCCTGGGTCGGGGAGCGCCGCGTCGGGAAGCGCCGTACCAGGTGGAGGACAGCGGTGATGGAACGCGGCCGGATGGGCGACCCCGTCTCGGCGGGCTCGGGCGAAACGGTTCGCAGATGGCCACGGCCATCTGGCCGAGGCCGCGCAGCCGGCCACCCGATCGCCCGGATCGTCCTGCTGCTGTTGGCACTGGCCGTGGTCTCGTTGACCGGGGCCGGTGCGGTCAACGCCAGCATGCAGGGGGTGCGGGGCGGCGATCCGTCGCGGATCGGCAGCGACCGGCTGTTCAAGACACAGATGGAGACCGTCCGCCGGCAACTGTCGGTTCAGGTGCCGCCGCGATCCACGGTGTTTCTCGGCGGAAGCGCAGGCGACCTCTGGTATCAGCGCATTCTCGAATTCGCCGTGATGTACGACATCATCGTGGTATCCGACGAGTCGTCGGCCGATTTCTCCCTGTCGCTGGTGAGGGAGGCGGCGGCCGCCTCCCCGGGTGGCCTGCGCCTCGTGGCGACAAGGAACCGGTGACGGCCGTGGTCGCCACGTTGGGCGCGGTGCTGCTGGTCGTCGTCGCCGGTCTGCCGATCGGGTACGTGCTGCTCCGCGACGTCCGCCTCGGGCTGCTGGTCGCGCCGATCGTCACCGGGCTCACCGCGGCCGTCGCCGTGATCCTCATGCTCGTCGCTGGCGGAAGCCTGCGATGGTGGCTCGGCGGACTGCTGATCGCGCAGTGGGCGGCCACGCCGGTACTGCTCCGGACCGTGGCCCCCGTCCGGGCACCCCACGCGTCCTGGGCCGACCTGTTGTGGCTCACCGTGCCGCTGATCCCGCCGTTCCTGACGGCGTTCCTCCCGCCGACGGAGTGGGACGCGCACTCGATCTGGTGGTTGCACGCCGCGTACTTCACCAGGGGCGCCACGATGGCCCGGCAGTACATCGGCCACCCGTCGATCAACATCTCGCACCCCGACTACCCGCCGCTCCTGTCCGCCACGGTGGCGGGGGCGTGGAGCGTCTTCCGCGGCTACGGGCTCTATGTCGCCCAGTTCGTGTCGGCGACGCTGAGCTTCTCGGCGATCGCGATGCTCGGCTACGCCGTACGCGTGGTGACCGGCCGGGCGCCGGTGATCGTGTCCCGGCTGGCGGCCGTGTGCGTGGCGCTCGCCGCCTGGGGCGCCGCGCCGTTCGCGGCCGCCAAAGGGTACGCCGATCCGTTGTGGTCGGCCGCCTTCGTGGCCGCCGCCCTGCTGCTGTTGTTCCGCCCGGACCCGCTGCGCCGGCCGGGGCTGGCCGTCCTGTTGCTGACGGCCGTCGCGCTCACCAAGAACGAGGGCTTCGTGATGGCCGCGGTACTGGCGGCGATCGCTACGGTCCGGATGCGCCATGTCCTGGGACGGGCATGGGTCGTGTGGCTGCCGGTCGGGGGCGGCCTCGTCTGGAGCGCGGTCGCCCGGCACCTGGGCGCCAAGTCCGACATCGCCGCCGAGGTCGACTTCGGCAGCCTGCTGCGCGGGAGTTCGCAGATCTACGACCGGCTCTCGCCGACGCTGTCCGCGATCTGGGCTACGGTCGGCGCGATCGTCGCCGTCTCGATGGCGACCGCCGTGATCGGTGGGATCACCCTGCGCCGCCCGCGTCGCGCGCTGGGCCTCGGTGGCGACCTCTGGTTGTGGTCGGTGGCCCTGGCGTACCTCGCCATCCTGTCGGCGACCTACCTGGTCAGCACGAACGAGATCCACTGGTACCTGAACACCTCGGTCGCCCGGGTCACGCTGCCGTTCGCGTTGATGGCCGCGGCCAGTGCCGTCTGCTGGGGTGTGGCCGCGGTGACCGGTGGACGCATCCGCGGCAGGGCCACGTCCGCCGCGGCCATCGAGACGACGTCCGCGACGCCCTCGCCGGCCCCGACCAGTGGAACGGCCGAGATCGGAGCCCGCGAGGGCTGACGGCGCACCGCCCGTTACCCGTCCGAGTCCGCCGTCAACCGTCCGAGTCCGCCGTCACCGCGCCCGTGTGCGCCGCTGCCAGCAGGTCCTCCCGCACCGCGTCCAGGTGCGCCAGGCCGGGCGTGTCCGCCGGGATGGCGACCGAGGGCGTCTCGGTACGCATCGGGACGCCGGCCGCCGCCTTCGCCCGCCGGACCGCCCCGATCAGCGCGGACGCCGCGGCGAACACGGCCGGATCGCCGGCACCCGGCTGCGAGATCGGGGCGCCGCCGGGCCACGGGGCGCGATGGATCGAGCCGTCGCGCCACCACGACCACACCTCGTCGGTCACGTACGGCAGCACCGGCGCGAACAGTCGCAACAGGACGTCGAGGGCGTACGTCAGGGCGGAGCGGGCCGACCGTGAACCGGGACCGGCCCCGTACGCGCGCCCCTTCACCAGTTCCACGTAGTCGTCGCAGAACGTCCAGAAGAACGCCTCCACGCGTTCCAGCGCACGCGTGTAGTCCAGCGCCTCCAGCGCCGCCGTCGCGTCCGCGACCACGAGGCCCAGTTGGGCGAGCATCGCACGATCGAGGGCCTCGCTGACGCCGGACACAGACCCGCCGGGTGCGCCGCTGACGCCAGGCGCCTCGCTGACGCCGGGCACAGAGTCGAACGGCGCCGAGCCGCCGGACACGGGATCGACCGGCTCGAACCCGAGCACGAACCGGCTCACGTTCAGGATTTTCGTGGCCAGCCGCCGGCCCACGCGCATCTGGTTCGTGTCGTACGCGGTGTCCGCCCCCGGCCGCCCGCCCGCCGCCCAGTAGCGCACGGCGTCGCTGCCGTACTCCTCCAGCGGTTGCATCGGGGTCACCACGTTGCCGGTCGACTTCGACATCTTCTTGCGGTCCGGATCGGTGATGAAACCCGAGATCGCCGCCGTGTGCCAGGGCAGCGAGCCATCCAGTTGCAGGGCGCGGGTCACCGTGGTGAACAGCCAGGTACGGATGATGTCGTGGGCCTGCGGCCGCAGATCCATCGGGTACACGCGGCGCCACAGGTCCTCGTCCTCGCACCAGCCTCCGGCGATCTGTGGCGTGAGCGACGACGTCGCCCAGGTGTCCATGACGTCGGTGTCGCCCATGAAGCCGCCCGGGCGCCCGCGATCGGCCTCACGGTAGCCGGGTGCCGGGTCGCTCTGCGGATCGATCGGCAGCGCCGACTCGTCCGGCAGGATCGGGGCGTCGTGGCGCGGCTCTCCGTGCTCGTCGAGCGGGTACCACACCGGGAACGGCACACCGAAGTACCGCTGCCGGCTGATCAGCCAGTCCGACGTCAGGCCGGACACCCAGTCCTCGTACCGGCGGCGCATGAACTCCGGCTGCCAGCGCAGTTCCCGTCCCGCGGCCAGAAGCGTGTCGCGGTGTTCGAGGGTACGGATGAACCACTGCCGGCTGGTCACGATCTCCAGCGGCCGGTCCCCCTTCTCGAAGAACTTCACCGGATGCGTGATCGGCCTGGGCTCGCCCACGAGGCGGCCGGTTTCCGCGAGGCGGGCCACGATCTCGCGGCGCGCCTGGGTCACCGAACGGCCCACGAGCGTCGCGTAGAACGCCGATCCCTCCGTCGAGGAGGTGAGGTCCGCCGCGATGAACCGGCCGTCCCGTCCCAGGATCGACCGGATCGGCAGGCGCAGATCGCGTTGCCACGTCACGTCGTTCACGTCGCCGTACGTGCACACCATCGCGATACCCGTACCCTTCCCGGGATCCGCCAGGTGGTGCGCGAGGATCGGCACCGGAGCCCCGAACAACGGGCTCACCGCCGTGCGGCCGAACAGCGACCGGTACCGGGCGTCGTCGGGGTGCGCGACGAGTGCCACGCAGGCCGGCAACAACTCCGGGCGGGTGGTGTCGACCTCGATGGTGTGCGCGCCGCCGCCCGGATCGTCGTTGTCGAGCCCGAAGACCAGTCGGTGGTACGCGCCGGCGACCTCACGGTCCTCCTGCTCCGCCTGCGCGACCGCGGTCTGGAAGTCCACGTCCCAGGCCGTCGGCGCCAGCGCGTGGTACACCTCGCCCGCGGCGAGCCCGCGCAGGAATGCCCGCTGCGCGACCCGCCGGGCGGTGCTGCCGATCGTCGTGTACGTCATCGACCAGTCGACGGACAGTCCGAGCCGGCGCCACAGTGTCTCGAACACCCGCTCGTCGCGTGCGGTCAGCAGTGCGCACAGTTCGATGAAGCTGCGCCGGGACAGGCGTGTCGGCGCTTCCTCGCGGCGCTTGCGGCCGGCCGCCTCGGGCAGTTCGTCGCCGGTGATGCCGAGCGCGGCCAACGCGTCCGGGTGGTAGGGCAGGGACGGATCGCAGCGCACATGGAAGTAGTTCTGCACGCGGCGCTCGGTGGGCAGGCCGTTGTCGTCCCAGCCGACCGGGTAGAACACCTCGCGTCCGCGCATGCGCCAGAACCGCGCCGCGATGTCGGTGTGCGTGTAGCTGTACACGTGGCCCACGTGCAGACTGCCGCTGGCGGTCAGCGGCGGGGTGTCGATGGAGTAGACCTCGTCGCGGGTACGGCCGCGGTCGAACCGGTAGGTGCCGTCGGCCTCCCATCGGCGCGCGTGGCGTTCTTCGATGCCGTCCAGCGAGGGTTTCTCGGGCACGGCACGGCGTGAGCCGGGCTCTTCGGGCACGGCACGGCGTGAGCCGGTCATGAGGTGATCACCTTTCGAGGCGGATGGGGTACCGGGGTTACCGGCGGTCGACCTACCGGGCGGATCGACGGCGAGACGCGCGGGTGGCGCGTCAGGCCGTCCCGCGTACTCGGGGTGCGTCCGACGGGCGAGCTACCCGTACTGCCGGGGTCGCCACACGCGGCCGGCATACGCGCGACGTCGACGGCGTCGACGTGGCGGTACGCGAGCGGGTGGGCGTGTTCACGGCAGCTCCTCATCGCCTGGGCGAGTACCCATGATAGCCCCCCGGACCCGGCGGGGGCGTCGATCCGGACAAGGGGTGCATCCGACCCCGGTTCCGGGATCGGACGCACCCCTCATGGCCGAAGGTTCGGCGACGGTTGGGCCCGAGGGCTCAGCCGAAGCAGTTCGCGATCGGGCTCGTGTTGCCGGAGCAGTTGGCGGGCCGGTTCCCGACGACGGCGGACGTGGTGTCCACGGTGACGGAGCCGCCGATGCCGTTGTCGCTGAAGATTCCGCCGGGCGGCAGCGTCGCACTGTTGCCCGTCACCGCGGTGTGGCGCAGCGCGACGATCCCGCCATCGTTGACGATGCCGCCGGCCCGGGAGTTGGGCCCGATGGCGTTGTTGCCGCTGACCGTACTGTTCCGCAGCGACGCGCTGCCCGTCGAATTGTTCAGGCCGCCGCCGTTGCCACGGGTCGTGTTGCCGGAGACTTCCGTGGATTCGAGCACCACCGAGAGGCCCTTCCCGGCGCCGAGGATGCCCCCGCCGTCGCCCGTGGCGACGTTGCCGCTGATCGTGCTCTCCTGCACGGCGAGCTGTCCCGGGCCGTCGACCTGGATCCCGCCGCCGGTGGCGCTGGTGGTGTTGTCGCTGATGCTGGAGGTCGCGACCCTCGTGGCACTCCCGATGACGAAGAGTCCGCCGCCTGCCTGTGCACCGTTGTGGTTCAGGGTGCTCCCGTCCATCTCGGTCAGGCCGCCGCTCAGGATCGCCCCACCGAACGCGCCGGAGTGGTTGTCGGCGAGTCTGGAGTTCTCGACCCTGAGGCTGCCGCCGCTCTCGATCCCGCCACCGTCTTCCGCGGCGCTGTTACCGGTGATGTCGCTCTGGTTGACCCGCAGGACGCCCAGGTTGTTGATTCCTCCACCGTTGAAGGCGGCCGTGTTGCGCGTGACGGTGCAGTTGGTGAGGTCGGCCGTACCGCCGGACTCGACCAGCATCCCGCCCCCGCCCACGGTCTGGCTGGCGTCGTCACCGCCGCGGATCGTCAGCCGCTCCAGCGTCAACTCGCCGCCGTTGGCGACGTCGAAGATGCGGAACGCGGCGGCGGTGGTGGCCCGCGCGATGGTCGCGTTCTGGCCGAGAATGCTGATGGGCCGGGTGATCACGGGCAGGCCGGTGTTGCCCCGACCGGTGGTTGACAAGGCCGTCAGCGTGTACGTGCATCCGTCGGCCAGCCTGAGCGTGCCGCCACCGTGGGCGTTGGCGAGAGCGATCGCGGCAATCAGCCGGTCCGGGTCGCACGGCACGGCGACAGCGTTGGAGGCATCGGATGGCGACGGCGACGGCGAGGGAGCGGCACTGGCCGCCGGGCTCGCCTGGTCTGCGAGCGCCGGTACGCCGAGCGGAGGCACCACCCCGGCCACCAGGCTCCCCGCCATGAAGCCTCCGGCGAGCAACAGCCGTGGGCGCCGCGCCCTACGCCATGTTGCGGACCGACCGGATCCGGGATTCTTACGTTGGAACTCGGACATCGGAGTGTCTTGCCCCCTTCCCAGTACGAGACACGGCCGCATCACCACAGGCGGCACGTGCTGCTACAAATCCGCTGTAGCCCGTCGAGGGGAACCGTAAGGCCGTGTTACGGGGCAAGGAGCGCTTACATGGATAAAACACACGTCCGATTTGCGAGCCAGACATAAAGGCATAAACAGGCCTAGACGGCTCGGTCACCGTCCGGAGGCCGGGGTGCCACGACGATCTGGTACTCGTCCTCGTAGAGGATCCGGCCCGGCGGGTCCGCCGACTCCAGCCGGACGCAGGCCACCCCGTGATCCGCGAGAATCTCCAGGTACCCGTCGACGCGTCCGATCAGGGGCAGCGCGGCCGTCTTGAACCAGGCTGCCGTGCCCGGGTTCGCCTCATGGTCGTAGACGGAGGGATCGGTTGCCGCGGGGTCGGGGTAGGCCGCGTCGTACCAGTCGTTGGTGGCCCGCCGGAACCGCTCCTGCTCCGGGGTCAGCTTCCCCCGTGCCGCCAGCCCGTTGACCAGCGCGAAGACGCCGGGAAAGCTCCCCCGCGGGTTGGGGTCCGGGCTCTGGAATCGGACGTAGCCCGCCGGGTCGCTCATCGGCTCATTTTCCCGTTCCCGGGTCGAACGCGACACGCCGCCGCCACTTCGCGTTTTTCGGCCTCCGATGAGGGATGATTTCGGGAAGCGATGAGGTCGGGAAGCCGAGTCGCAGGCGAGAGGGGACGCATGATGCGGCAGCAGTGCCCGGTGTTCGACGGCGATCGGGCCGCCGACCGGCTGGCCGAGCTGGGCCTCAAGGCGGAGATCCTGGAATTCGCGCTGCGTGGTGCGGACGCCGAGGCGCGCACCTACACCCCGCTGGACCCGCCCAACATGCAGGGCATGGCGCGGTATTCGCGCACCGTGCGGCTGCTGCGCGAGCAGTTGTTGCCGCTCGGCTGGTCGTTCGACAACCCGCGCAACCTCGCGCGCACCGTCAGCCCGGACCGCAGAGTGGCCATCATCGCCACGCTCGGCGACGGCGCCACCGGTGTCGCGCACGTGATGCCGTCCACCCGGTACGAGAAGGGTCTCGCCACCGTCGAGGCGGTCGGTCGTAACTTCCTCCAGCTGAGCCTGCCCATCGACCTCGGTGACCTGGGCGACGAGGGGCCGCTGGACGCCGAGGACGACGGCACGGCCACCTGGATTCTGCTGTACAACGTGACCGACAGCGAGATCCGCGCGGAGCTGTCGCTACCCGACTCGATGGTGGAGGGCTACATCGACACCTGGGTCGAGCGGCTCATCCTGCCCCCGATCCCGCTCGAACCCGCCGTCCCCCTCGCACCGCGCCGGGCCGGCGCCGTCCCCGGACGGGTCGCTGGAATCCCGGGGCAGGACAGCGCCATCCCGGGACGGGGCAACACGATCCCGGGACGGAGCAGCGCGGCCTCCGATCGTGCCGTTCCCGACCGTGCCGTTCCCGGCCCGGCCGGCGAGCCGGACGTCCTCGTCTTCCGCCGCGGCGCGTGAGCATCCGCCGATCGCTGGACGGCGACCCGGTGCTGACACCCAGCCGCCTCACCCTGGCCCGTAAGCGTCGGGGGCTGACCCTCGTGCAGCTCGCCACCGAGGTCGGCATCAGCGTGCGCAGCCTGTCCGCGTACGAGAACGGTCGCCAGGATCCCACCCCGGACACCCAGCGGCGCCTGGCCGACGCGCTCGACGTGCCGATCGGCTTCCTGGGAGCCGGCGACCTCGACGAGATCCCGCTCGACGCCATCAGCTTCCGGGCGCCCAGCAAGCTCACCGCGGGCCAGCGCGACACCGCGCGCAGCGCCGGCCGCGTCGCCCTGCTGCTCGCCGAGTGGATCGAGCAGCGGTTCGACCTGCCCGACCCGGACGTGCCGTCGCTGCCGACCCTCGACCCGGAAACCGCGGCCGAGGTCGTGCGGGCCCGGTGGGGGCTGGGCGTCGCCGCGCTGGGCAACCTCATCCGGCTGCTGGAGGCCCACGGGGTCCGCGTGTATTCGCTCGCCGCCGACTGCGCGGCCGTGGACGCGTTCTCCTTCGTCTGGAAGCAGACCCCCTACGTGTTGCTCAACACGGCCAAATCCGGTGAGCGCGGCCGGTTCGACGCCGCCCACGAGCTGGGCCACCTCGTGCTGCACAGCGAGCACCGGCTGCCTCACGGACCCGACGCCGAGCAGGAGGCCAACCGGTTCGCCGCCGCGCTGCTCATGCCGCGCGCCGACGTGCTGGCGCACAACCTCACCAACGCCACCATCGACCGCATCCTCGCCGCCAAGCAGACCTGGCGGGTCGCCGCCATGGCGCTGACTCACCGGCTGCACGAACTCGGGCTGCTCACCGACTGGGGGTACCGCACCGCCTGCGTCGACCTGTCCCGCCGCGGGTACCGCACGGGCGAACCGGGCGGCATCATCCGGGAATCCTCGCCGCTGCTCGCCAGCGTCTTCCACACGTTGCGTGCCGAGGGCACCAGCCCGGCCGACATCGCGAACGATCTGCACATCACCGTGGCGGAACTCAACCGGCACGTGTTCGGGCTCGTCCCCACCGCCGTCGACGGGGGCGCCGCCCGTACGCCGCCGAAGCGCCCGAAGCTCACCCTGGTCACGAGCTGAGCTACCGTCGGACCAATGCCATCGACCACCAACGAGGTGTTCGCCGCGCTGGCCAATCCGACGCGGCGGGAGCTGATGCGCCTGCTGCTCGACGGGCCTGCGCCGGTGGCCGAGATGGCCGCCCGGTTCGACATGGCCCGACCCAGCGTCTCGGAGCACCTGCGGGTGCTGCGCGAGGCTGGCCTGGTCAGTGAGAGCAGGGCCGGCCGGCAGCGGTACTACCGGCTGGAGGCCGCCCCGCTGCGCGAGCTGTCCGAGTGGCTGCACCCGTACGAGCGGTTCTGGCGGGGGAAGCTGACCGGCCTGCGCGAGCTGCTCGACGAACTGAGCGACAGCGAACCGGGCGGCGACGTCGACGGCCAACCGGGCGGCGGCGCGGCGGGCCGGCCGATCTGATCGGCGCCCTCCCTTAAGTACCATTTCGCTCCGCATTCTCCGCATTTCTAGTAGCTTGAACTTGTTCGTACGATCGAGTGGCGTCGGAGCGGGGTGCCATGGACGTCGAGATCAGTCTCCGGGTGGATGGCGCCGCGCACCGGCTGACCGTGGACACGCGCACCAGCCTGCTCGACGCCCTGCGCGAGCGGTTGGGTAACACCAGCCCGAAGAAGGGCTGCGACCACGGGCAGTGCGGCGCCTGCACGGTGCTGCTGGACGGGCGGCGGGTCAACAGTTGCCTGGCGCTGGCCGTGGCGCACGACGGCGCACAGGTCACCACGGCCGCCGGCCTGGCGCAGGACGGCCAACTGCACCCGATGCAGGAGTCCTTCATCAGGCACGACGCGTTCCAGTGCGGGTACTGCACGCCGGGGCAGATCGTGTCCGCCGTCGGCATGCTGGAGGAGGCCGGGGCCGGCTGGCCGAGCGCCGTCACCGCGGAGTTCGCCAGTTCCAACGTGAGCGCCGACGGCGGGGGCTCCGGAATCCTTGTAGAGGACGAGATCCGGGAACGCATGAGCGGCAACCTGTGCCGGTGTGCGGCGTATGCCAACATCGTGCCGGCCATCCGGGAGTGTGCGGGACGATGAGGCCGTTCCGTTATGAGCGCGCCGAGGACGTGGCCGGAGCGGTGGCGCTGCTCGCCGAGGCGCCCCAGGGGGCGTTCCTGGGCGGCGGCACCAACCTGGTCGACCTGATGCGGCTCGACGTCGCCCGGCCGGACCTGCTGGTCGACGTGCGCCGGCTGACCTCCGACCGCATCGAGGAACTGCCCGACGGCGGGGTGCGCATCGGCGCCGCCGTACCCAACAGCGACCTGGCCGCCGATCCGCTGATCCGCGACCGGTACCCGGTGCTGTCCGCGGCACTGCTCGCCGGCGCGTCGGGTCAGTTGCGGAACCTGGCCACCACCGGCGGGAACCTGTTGCAGCGCACCCGCTGCGTGTACTTCCAGAACGTGACGACCGGATGCAACAAACGGCAGCCGGGCTCGGGCTGCTCGGCGATCGAGGGCTACCACCGCGAACTCGGCATCCTCGGCACCTCCCCGGCGTGCGTGGCGACCCACCCGTCCGACATGGCCGTGGCGATGGCCGCGCTGGACGCGGTCGTGCACACCCACGGGCCCGACGGGGAGCGGGCCATCCCGCTGGTCGAACTGCACCGGCTGCCGGGGCAGGAGCCGGAGCGCGACACCATCCTGGAACACGGCGAACTCATCACCGCGGTGGAACTGCCGCCGATGCCACCCGGCGTCCGGGCCCGGTACCGCAAGGTGCGCGACCGTGCCTCCTACGCGTTCGCCCTGGTTTCCGTGGCCGCCATCCTCGACGTCGCGGACGGCATGGTCCGGGACGTGCGGATCGCGCTCGGTGGCGTGGCGCACAAGCCGTGGCGCGCCATGATCGCGGAGCAGTCGCTGCGCGGCGGGCCTGCCTCACGGGAACGCTTCCGTGAGGCGGCCGAGGCCGAACTCGCCGAGGCGCAACCGTTGCCCGGCAACGCGTTCAAGGTGCCGCTCGCCCGCAACACGATCGTGCGCACGCTGCTGGACCTGGCCGGGCCGGATCTCGCCGGCATGGCGGCCGCCCCGACCGACCCGGACGGCACGGATCCCGGGGACGCCGGGCCGGAGCGGGCCGACGGGGTCGATCCCGGTGTGATGGATCCCGAGATGGGCTCCGAGATGGACTCCGGCACGGATCCGAGCGGACCGCGGGCATGACCATCCCGGCCCGGGCAATGGGCGAGGTGATCGACCGGATCGACGGCCCGGACAAGGTGCGCGGCCTGGCCCCGTACGCCTACGAACAACCCGTCGACCATCCGGTCTACCTGTACCCGGTGCAGTCCACCATCGCCCGGGGTCGGGTCGTCGGCATCGACTGCCGGACCGCAAGCTCCACGCCCGGCGTGCTCGCCATCCTCAACCAGTACAACGCGCCCCGGACCAACATCCCCGCCGGCCAGGGTGAGCTGAACATCCTCCAGTCCGACCGGGTGGCCTTCCGCAACCAGTTCGTCGCCGGGGTGATCGCCGAGACGTCGGAGATCGCCCGGCACGCGGCCGCGTTGGTCCGGATCGACTACCAGGAGGAGCCGCACGACGTCGAGCTGGACACCGACGGCGACCTCTGGGTGCCGTCGTCGGTCCTGCCGCAGTTCCCGATGGAGCTGGACAAGGGCGACGTGGACGCCGGGTTGGAGTCGGCTCCGGTGCGGCTGGGCCTCACCTACACCACCGGTCGGTACTACCACAACGCGATGGAGCCGCACACCACCATCGCGTTGTGGGCCGACGACCAGTTCACCCTGTACGTCTCCACCCAGGGTGTGTACGGGATCCAGGAGATCGTCACCGCCCTGTTCGGGCTGGATCCCCGGCGGGTACGGGTGGTCTCGCCCAACGTCGGCGGCGCATTCGGATCGAAGGTGCACGCGAATCCCGACGTGGTGCTCACCATGCTGGCCGCCCGCCTGGTGCCCAACCGCCCGGTGAAGTTCGCGCTCACCCGGCAACAGATGTTCTCCCAGGCCGGGTACCGGCCGCCGACGGTCCAACGGGTCGAGGTCGGCGCCGACCGTGACGGCCGGATCCTCGCCCTGTTCCACCGCAGCATCTCGGCCACCTCGAAGCTGGAGGAGTACGCCGAGCAGAGCACCCGGCCGACCCCGACCATGTACGCGACGCCCAACCTGCGTACCCGGCAACTCGTCGCCTCGCTGGACATCCCCACCCCGTGCATCATGCGGGCACCCGGCGACTGTCCGGGCATGTTCGCCATCGAGTGCGCCATGGACGAGTTGGCCGTCGAGTGTGGACTCGACCCGATCGAGTTGCGCATCCGCAACGAGCCCGAGGTCCACCCCGGCAACGGGCTGCCGTTCAGCAGCCGCAACCTGGTCGGCTGCCTGCACGAGGGAGCGCGCCGATTCGGCTGGGAGCACCGGGACCCCACCCCCCGGGCCCGCAACGAACTCGGCTGGCTCGTCGGCACCGGGATGGCCGCCTCCACCTACCACGCCCTGCAACACCCCGGCTCGATGGCCACCATCCGGGTCGACCCGTCCGGCCGGTACACGGTGCTCATCGCGGCCGCGGACATCGGCACCGGTACGTGGACCGCGCTGACCCAGGTCGCCGCCGACGCCCTCGGCGTACCCGTGACCGACGTGGACCTGCGCATCGGCGACACCGCGTACCCGCACTCGGTCGGTGCCGGCGGCTCGTCGGGCATCGCCAGTTGGGGAACGGCGATCTGTGAGGCGGCCGGGCAACTGCGCGACCGGCTGGGGCGCGGCGGTTCCATCCCGCGCCAGGGGCTGGAAGTCTCCGCCCGGATGCCGGAGAACCCCTATGCCAACCAGTACGCCACGCACAGCTTCGGCGCACAGTTCGCCGAGGTTCGGGTCAACGCCGAGACCGGCGAGATCCGGGTACCACGGCTGCTCGGCGTGTTCGCCGCCGGCCGGATCGTCAACCCGAAGACGGCACGCTCGCAACTGCTCGGCGGCATGACCATGGGACTGTCCATGGCGCTGCACGAGGACGGGGTGCTCGATCCCCGGTTCGGTCACGTGGTCAACCAGGACCTGGCCACGTACCACATCAGCAGCAACGCCGATGTCGGCCGGGTCGAGGTGTACTGGCTGGAGGAGGACGATCCGTACGTCAATCCGATGGGTACCAAGGGCGTCGGCGAGCTGGGCATCGTCGGTACCGCGGCGGCCATCGCGAATGCCGTCCACCACGCCACCGGCGTCCGGATCCGGGACCTGCCGATCACGCTCGACAAGCTCATGGCCTGGTAGCAGGTGAGAGCGCTGTCACATCCGAGTGGAGGAGTTTACTGGTAACCATGTCAATGACAGGTGATTACGAACCCAGCACGGCGCAGTGGGTCCGGGACCAGGTGACGGAGTACGAGGGCTCCGGCGGCACCAGGGGGACGGACCTGCGGGGGATGCCGGTGGTCGTCGTGACCAACCGGGGCGCGAAGACGGGCAAGATCCGCAAGACGCCGGTGATGCGGGTGGAGCACGAGGGCCGGTACGCGATGGTCGCGTCGCAGGGCGGGGCGCCGGTCCACCCCCGCTGGTACTACAACCTGATCGCCGACCCGCAGGTCGAGCTGCAGGACGGCCCGGTCCGGGTCAGGATGGTCGCGCGCGAGGTCACCGGGCCGGAGAAGGAAGTCTGGTGGGAGCGTGCGGTGCAGGCGTACCCCGACTATGCCGACTACCAGAAGAAGACCGAGCGCCAGATCCCGGTCTTCGTCCTGGAACCGGTCGAGGACTGAATCCGGCCAGCGCCGCTCGGACGAGCGGCGCGGGTCAGCCGAGCAGCGCGGCCACGGCGTCCGCGACCGCCAGATCCTCCGGTACCGGAGCCACGGCGACCACGGCATCGACCGCCAGCGGGCCGTACAGGTGCGGGAACAGCGCGCCTCCCCGGGACGCCTCCCAGCGCAGTTCGCCGCCCAGCCTCGCCTCGTCCACCGTGAGCATGGCGAGCCCGGTCTGCCCGGTGAAGTGCAGGGCCGCCGTCTGGACGACCTGGTCCCGTCCGGAGAAGTGGATGAACCCGTCGTCCCGGTCCAGCGCCGAGCCCTCGTACCGGCCCAGGGACTCGGCCTTCTCCCATTCGGCGGCCGGCAGCAGTTTGTAGATCACCCCTGAACACTAATCGCTTGCCCGGGCCCGGTTCCGGCGCAGAGGATATGCGGCATGCTTCCGACCGAGATCCTGGACTACTACCGGGCCGGCGGTGAACGCAGCCGGCTCGTCTCCGGCCACGGCCGGCTGGAGTTCCTGCGCACCTGGGACGTGTTGACCCGGGTACTGCCGGCCGCCCCGGCCGACATCCTCGACGTCGGCGGTGCGACCGGCGCGTACGCCGCGCCGCTGGCGCAGGCCGGCTACCGGGTACGGGTGGTGGATCCGATCCCCGAGCACGTCGCCGAGTCCGGCACGCTTCCCGGAGTGACCGCGACGCTCGGCGATGCCCGGGCGCTGCCCGTGCGCGACGCCAGCGCCGACGCGGTCCTGCTCCTCGGGCCGCTGTACCACCTGCTGGACCGGGCCGACCGGCTGTCCGCGTGGCGTGAGGCCGCTCGCGTACTGCGCCCGGGCGCGGTGGTGGTCGCCGCGACCATCAGCCGGTACGCGAGCCTCTTCGACGGCTTCGTCCGGGGCGCCATCCGCGACGAGCGGTTCCGTCCGATGCTGGACGGCGTACTGGCCACCGGCGAGCACCGGAACACCTCTGGCGACCGGATCTGGTTCACGACGGCGTACTTCCACCACCCCGGGGAGATTCCCGGTGAGGTGAGCGAGGCCGGCCTGGTACTGGAGCGCCTGGTCGCCGTCGAGGGTCCACTGTGGATGACCGGACAGACCCTCGACGAGATGCTGGACGAGCCCGGCGGCCCGGAGCTGATCCTGGACATGCTGCGCAGGGTCGAGGACGAGCCGAGCCTGCTCGGGGCGAGCAGCCATCTGCTGACGGTCGCCCGGCGCGCAGTGGACTGATCGGCTGCCGGCTGCGCGTGCACCCGAAGCGATTCGCGGACCTCTATGGTGGATCGGGAAGGCGATGCCGACCGAAAGGCGACGCTGACCGGGAGGCCGGATTGGTCATCGAACTGGACACCGACTGGGAGCCGCGCGAGTCACCGCACGCCTCCGGCTGGCGCATCGGGCGCCGGTCCAGGCTCGTGGTCGGGCTGCTGGTGTGCCTGCTGCTGGTGTCCGGCATGGCCGGCTCCGCCACGCCCGCGCCGATCTGGCGGTTGGTCGCCTCGGTGCCGGCGGCATTCGGTGACTTCTCCGTGTTGTCAGGCGACCGCGTGTTCGTGATGAGGCAGCAGGACTCGGGGACCACGGTCGACGCCTACGGTCTGCCCGGCGGCCGGCACCTGTGGCGGGCCGCGCTGTCCGCCAGCGTGGACATGCTCGCTGTCCAGAAGGCCGCCGGTGAACTGCTGGCGGAGGCGGCCGGCGTCGAGCGGGGACAGCGGGTCACCGCGCTGGATGTCGCGACCGGCAGGGTGCTGTGGCGCCTGGACGACGCGGTGTTCTATCAGGCCGTGCAGTCCGCGCAGCCCGACTCCTCGCATGTGCTGCTGATGGTGGCGCCACCGTCCGGCCCGAATCAGCTGCGACTCGTCGATGTGCGCTCCGGCGCCGCGATCTGGTCGCGAGTCCTGATGCCGGGCACGACGACGTATTCCCTCGGCTCCGGGAAGCTGGTGCTGGACTCGCCGGCCGGTCCGGTGTGGATCCTCGACGAGGACACCGGTCGGTCTCTGTTGACCGCGCGGCTGGACACCGGCCCACCGCCGGTCGATCAGAGCCTGACGCCGGGGTTGGGGACGGCCTTCTACGCGATCGGTGGCCGGCTGGTCATCACGTACCATCGAAACATCGGCGGCACGGACATCTCAGCCTACGATATGTCCACTGTGGAGCGTCGCTGGCATCTCGACGTCGACGACTCCATCCTCAACGTGGCGGACTGCGCGGCGGTGCTCTGCCTCAGCAGTGAGCACGGCATGACCGCCATCGACCCGGCGACCGCCGAGCGTCGCTGGACCACCACACGATGGACGTTCGGTGGAGCGCAGGGCGGTCTCATCGACGCCACCGATGTGCCGAACCCGGCCAACCAGCTCAATCACACCGTCCTGCTCGACCCCGGAACCGGCCGGACCGTGCTGGATCTGCGCGACTGGTCGCCACAGGAGCCGATCGTGTCCGGGCAACCGGCGACGCTCGTCACCGGCCGGCGGGGACGCCTCGGCGCCTGGGTCGGCTCGTTGAACCAGGACCGGACGGCGGTGCGGCCACAGGCCTTCCTGCCCGACGCCATCCGGGACCGCTGCGTTCTCGACCGCGCCGGCCGTACGTACCTGGCCTGCGCCACCTACGACGGGCCGGTCGACGTCTGGGTCGACCGGCCCGCGCAATGACGAAACAGGTCCGGTCACACGGCCGGAACGTCCGGTGCCGGCCCGACCGGTGCCGCCGCCGCGCCCGGACGCGCGGAACGCCGCCGGCGCCGGAGCCAGAACACGGCGAGGACCGGCACCCCCACCACCACGGCGAACGGCAGCACCGCGCCGAGCACGAGCAGCAACACCCGCACCGCCCCGGCAAACGCGTGCCAGCCGCCCTTCAACCCGGGCCAGAAGCCGGTCTCCGCCTTCGGTTTCGGCTTCGGCGGGGTCGCCTGCGGACCGAGCAGGCTCACCGTGACGGTGGACAGCGCGGTCAGGTCGTCCAGGTTGCGCTTGTCGGCCTGCATCGACTCCAGGTCGGCCTCGCGCTGGGTGAGCTGGCTCTCGATCGAGGTGATGTCGCTCAGCGACTCCGCCTTGGCGAGCAGCGCCCGCACCCGTTCGACACTCGCCTCCTGGCTCTGGATCCGCGCGTCCAGGTCGATCGCCTTTTCCGTGACGTCCTCCGTGGACACCTTCCGGGACACTTCCTGGCCGCCGATCCGCTTGCTGATGGCGTCGAGGATGCCACCGAACTTCTCCGCCGGTACGCGCAGCACGAGCGTCGCGGTCGACCGCCCCGCGTCCAGGTCGCGGGTGTCCCCGCCGACGAATCCACCGGCCGCGGTCGCCAACCCCTCCAGTTGCGTGGCGGCGTCGTCGACGTTGCCCACCCGCAGCGTCATCGAACCGGTGTAGATGATGCTGCGCGCGAGGGTGGACGGCGACTCGGGCTTGCCGGCCGGGACGACGGCCTGTGCGTTGCCGCCGACCTCGACCTTGGAATTCGCGGCCCCGCCAGGATTCTGGGCCGGAGCGGCGGGTGCGCCGCGGGCAGCGCCGTCGGCGGCCTTTGACCCTGCCGAACTGCTGGGGCCCGCTGAGCAGGCGGCCGAACCGGCGGCGAGCGCCAGCCCGGCGATGAGGAGAACGGTGGCGCGGCGCCACCGGCAGGTAAGCGATCTCATGCCGATCCGACGCCACCGTGCCGGGTGCGGTTCCGGGTGCCCGGCCACGGACGCGTCACGATTGGATGGACGAACGGCCACACGGCGACGGCTCAGGGTTCGTAGGAATCGTCGTCGTAGTGCGCACCGTAGGGGCCGCTACCCCAGATCTCGAAGCGGTTCGTGCCACCGCCGCCGGAGAACCAGTTGGTCCAGCTGATCGATACGTCGATCGGGATACGCGGGACCGGTGCCCGTTCGGTACCGACGTTGTCGATGTTGCCGATCTTGCACATGATGTTGACGTCGTACCCGCCCACCCCGACCCGGTGTTCGAGCACGGTCACGGTCGCGTTGGTGATGTACGCGCCGCCACCCCGGTACCGCGCGCCGTACGTCCAACTCAGCTGCATCGAGAAGTTGAAGTCCTTGTAGACGAGGCCGGGACCCTTCCAGTCCCAGTTGCAGTAGTTGGTGCCGGCCGGGGCCGACAGGTCGGACCACTCGATGCCCTTCGGTATCGCGTTGACATAGTCGGACGACACGTTGACCTTCGGGCGGTTGGAGGTGACGACCTCCCACGCGAACTTGCCCAGGTTCTCGAAGTCACTCATGCCTGCTCCTCGGTACCGATCTCCGGCACGTCGACCTCGCCGACGGCCGAGTCGTTCCACGCGACCTCGACGCGCGCTTCGTTGGCGGTACGGGCCAGGTTGATCATTTGCCAGGTCTCCGGGCCGACGGTCCCGTTCTCGCCGATCGAGTAGTGCTGCTGCGCGCCGGCGACCGCCTCCTGGGTCACCGAACCGAAATGTCCATCGATGGACCCGTGGTAGAAGCCAAGGGAGTTGAGCCACTGCTGCAGGTACTCCACCCAGTCGCCCTCGGCGCCCTGGGTGAGTTCGGGTTCGTCTGCCATCACCCCTCCTTCGCAACCGGACCACGCCCCCGTTCGGGCGTGCCGCTCGCCGGGGTGCGCCACCGCACACGCCGATGCTGCGACGGGCAACGGGCTGCGTGAAGGTCCATAGGTGCATTCAAACGGGCGGCGATCCGGGCTCAGCCCGCGTGCGCACGACGACCTCTGTGACGGTCGATGCCATCTGCGGTGGTTTGGTAGCCTCGGGCTCGTCCGGCCGGATGACCGGAGGGAGTCACGGGTGCGACCTCCTGCACTCCTCGGGCGCGCCCGCGCGATCGTCGCCGGGTACCGCTCACGCCTTCCGGCGCGCTTCTCGGGCCCGGACTGGCAGCCGTGGATGGAAGGATCCCCGCCGATCGACGCGGCGCTCGCGGTGTCGCTCACCGTCGTCAGCCTGCTGCTGGGACATGACAGTCCCGGTGCCTTCCGGCACTTCGACGCGACCGGCTATGCCGTGACCGGCGTGCTCAACCTGCTGACCATCGTGCGCCGGCGCACCCCGGTCGCCGTACTGGCGGCCTACTGCGTCCTGTGGGTCCTGTACATCCGGGCCGGGTACTGGCCGGTGGTGAACAGCTTCGGCGCCATGCTCGTCGGGTACACGGTCGCCGCCAGCCGGCCGCGCGTGGTCGCTGTGGCCGGCGCGGCGGCCGGAGCCGGCATCTGGCTCTACGGTGGGATGCTCGACCGGGACAGCTCGACGCCCTCGGTCGTCGCGCAGAGCATCGTGCTCTCCGCAATCGTGTGGAAGACCGGGGACTGCGCCCGCGAGCTGGCCGACCGAGGCGTCCAGCTGGCCGTCTACGCCGCGCAGCTGCGCGACGACCAGGAGGAGTTGGCCCGCCGCGCCGTCATCGACGAGCAGATGCGCATCGCCCGGGAATTGCACGACGTGGTCGCACACCACCTCTCGGTGGTGTCGATCCAGGCCGGCCTGGCGCGGTACGTGCTGGAATCCGATCCGGTCACCGCCAGTGAGGCACTGGGCACCGTGCTGGACACCAGCGGTGAGGCGCTGGAGGAGCTGCGCCGGCTGCTGTCCGTACTGCGTACCGGGCCGCAGCGCTCGGAGGACGCGAGCGAGGCGTACCACCCCGCACCCGGCCTCGGTCAGCTGGGCGAGCTGGTCGGCCGGATCCGAGCCGCGGGTGTGCCGGTCGAGGTGCGGGTGACCGGGACGTACCGGCCGCTGCCCCCGGGAGTCGACCTCTGCGCCTACCGGGTGCTCCAGGAGTGCCTGACGAACGTTCTCAAGCACGCGGCGGGAGCGAGCGCCATCGTCTCCCTGCACTACGGAGCCGGCGCGCTGACCGCCCGGGTCACCGACGACGGGCGCGGGCTACCGGCCGCCGCGCACCCGGCTCGGGTTGGGCCGCCACGGCCGGCCCCGGCGCCGGGGTCGGGATCGCAGGGGTCCGGGCGGCCCGAGCCCGGGCGGCAGGGGCTGGGCCTGGCCGGCATGCACGAACGGGTCAAGCTCTACGGCGGCGTGGTGACGACGGGACCCCGCCCCGGAGGGGGGTGGCGGGTGACGTTGACGCTGCCCCTGCCGGCCGCGCCGAAACCGTCGCAGTCACCGACGATGGTGGCCGGATGAGCGATCGGCCGGGCCGGCGATCGGCCGGATGAGGGATAGGGAGCCGGAAACCAATGACGAGCGTGCTCGTGGTGGACGACCAGGTGCTGATCCGGGCCGGCCTGTCCGCGCTCATCCACGCCACCCCGGGGCTCGAAGTGGTGGGCCAGGCCACCGACGGGCGCGAGGCCGTCGCGCTGACCGCGGAGCGCCGGCCCGATGTCGTACTGATGGACATCCGCATGCCCGGCCTCAACGGCGTGGAGGCGACCCGCCTGATCCTCGCCCCGACCGAGACCCACCATCCCCGGGTGCTCATCCTGACGACGTTCGACCTCGACGAGTACGTCTTCTCGGCGCTGCGAGCCGGGGCCTCCGGCTTCCTGCTCAAGGACACTCCGCCCCACCGGCTGATCGCCGCCATCACGACGGTCGCCGCGGGCGAGACACTGTTCGCGCCGACGGTCACCCGGCGCCTGATCGAGGCGTACGCCGAACGTCGCCGCGGCTCCGCCACCCCGCCGCCGGATCTGCGGACCCTGACCGCCCGGGAGATCGAGGTCATGCGCCTGGTGGCCGAGGGCCTGTCGAACCTGGAGATCGCCGGCCGGCTGGTGCTGAGCGAGGCCACGGTCAAGACCCACATCAACCACGCCATGACGAAGCTCAATCTCGCCAGCCGGGCGCAGGCGGTCGTGGCCGCGTACGAGACCGGGCTGGTCACGCCCGGCCGGACGCGTCGGTAACCGACCGACGGCCGGGCCGGCGTACCGGCAATCCTCACCGGCCTCATCGGGCGGCAGACGGCAGACTAAATGCCGAGCATGGGATAACATGGCATATTTCTCAGGTTCAATCTCGGGAGATTCAGGTGAAGCTGTCCATCCTCATGCCCGTCTACAACGAGGAAGCCCGGCTCGGCGAGGCACTCAAGCAGGCTTTGGATGTCGACTACCCGTGCGAGGTCGAGTTGGTTGTCGTCGACGACGGCAGCCGGGACCGCACCCGGGAGATCCTGCTCGCCGCGGACAACAGCCGGCTGCGGGTCATCCTGCACGAGCGGAACCAGGGCAAGGGCGCCGCAATCATGACGGCGGTAACGGCCGCGACCGGTGACTACATGGTCATTCTCGATGCCGATCTGGAGTACGAGCCGCAGGACATCCCCCGGCTGCTCGAACCGGTGCTGGAAGGCCGCACCACGGTCGTCTACGGGAACCGGACCTTCGGCAGCCACAGCTCGTTCTCCTACTGGTACGTGATGGGGAACAAGGCGGTCACCACGGCCGCGAACGTCCTCTACAACTGCTACCTCGGCGACCTGGAGACCTGTTTCAAGCTCATGCCGGTCGAGCTGTACCGGTCGTTGCAGATCAAGTCCCGCGGGTTCGGCATGGAAGCCGAAGTCACCGGCAAGCTGTTGCGCAACCGCTACCGTCCGTACGAGGTGCCGATCAGGTACCACGCCCGCTCGCGCGAGGAGGGCAAGAAGATCACTTGGCGGGACGGTGTGGCGGCGCTGTGGATCCTGGCGCGTGAGCGGGTCCGCCGGCCGGGCGTGAACAGCTAGCC
>DASXOA010000051.1:0-14146 GCA_036494675.1 Rugosimonospora sp. | reverse complement strand
CAGGCCGGGACTGGCGCGGTCGCTCGCGCACGCCGCGCTCGGCCGCCGGCCACCAGCCGCCCGACGAGCCGCGCGAGTTTCCCACCGGCTGGGCCCGCACGTCCGCCGCGCGGATGGCCCGGCGTGGCATCCAGCGGGGCGTGCTGACCCCGCTGACCTGGAGCCAGACCCGGCCCGAGGTGGTCGGGCTGGAGGGGCTGGAAGGCCTGACCGGGCCGGTGGTGCTGGTCGCCAACCACGCGAGCCACCTGGACACCCCGCTGATCCTGGGTTCGCTGCCCGAGCGCATCGCCCGGCACACCGCGGTCGGTGCGGCCGCGGACTACTTCTTCGACGCCCGCTGGCGGGCGGCGGTCACCGCGCTGGTGTTCAACGCGTTCCCGGTCGAGCGGTACCGGTCGCGCCGGCTGCGCAGCCTGGCGCCTCAACTGCTGGCCCGGGGCTGGAGCCTGCTGCTGTTCCCCGAGGGCACCCGCAGCGAAGATGGCTGGATGTCACCGCTGCGGATGGGTGCCGCGCAACTGTGCGTCACCCAGCGGGTCGCGGCGGTACCGGTGGTGCTGCGCGGCACGTACGCGGCGATGCCCCGCGGGCGCAACTGGCCGTTGCCCGGCCGTCCCCGGGTGGTGGTGCGCTACGGCGCCCCACTCAAGCCGGAGCAGGGGGAGAGTGCCCGCCTGTTCAACGTCCGGCTCAGCCAGACGGTCGCCCGGCTGTGGGCCGAGGAGGACATGGGCTGGTACGCGTCGCTGCGCGCCCAGGCGGGCGGCGACCTGACCATGCCGTCGGGACCGGCGGCCGCCGAGTGGCGGCGGATGTGGGAATCGACCCGCCCGGTGACCCGCCCCGGTCCGGCACCGGCCTGGCGGGATGGGGCCTGATTTCGCGTTCCGGCCCCCGGCTGTCACGGCGGCATGGGGGCCGGCTGCGGTTCGCGGCGCCGGCCGGGTTGCCGGCCTCGCCGTGCCGGTACTCCTGCGTGGTTCGTGGCGGCCGCTGGCGCGGATCGCCGAACCCTCAGGCCTGTCGCCAGCGGGCCGGATCGGGCAGCAACTCGTTCATGGAACCGGACCGGAACGCGGCCACGCTCAGCGGAATCCCGGCGAACCCGGCGTCGTTGATCGCCTCGGCCAGCGCCGGATCGTCGCGTACCGGCTCCACCAACTCCGCGTCCAACTCCACCCGTACGGCGCTGCCCAGGTCCCGGACCCGCAGGTCCCGTACCCGGTGCCGGTCGGCGAGCACCCGGCGCACGGCGGCCTCGGCGCGATCCACCCGGGCCAGCCGGGCCGGGCTGATCGTCACGCCGTAGGCGATCCGGCTGGACAGGCAGGCGGCCGCCGGCTTGTCCCAGGTCGGCAGGTCCCAGAGTCGGGCGATGGCGCGCACCGCCGCCTTGTCCAGCCCGGCGTCGGCCAGCGGCGTCCGGGCCCCGCGCTCGGCCGCCGCCCGGATCCCCGGCCGGAATCCGGCCGCGAGGTCGGAGGCGTTGGTGCCGGTCACCACGGTGTCGAAGCCGTGCGCGGCGGCGTGCTCGCGGGCGGCGTCCAGCAGCGTGCTCTTGCAGAAATAGCAGCGCCGCGGCCCGTTTTCCCGGTAGCCCGGGTTGCTCATCTCCTGCGTCGCCACGGAGTGCTGGGCGACGCCGAGCTGGGCACAGAACTCGGCGGCGGCGTCCCGCTCGGTGCCGGGCAGCGCGTCGGACACCGAGGTGAGCGCGGCGACATCGGCGGTACCCAGGGCACGCACGGCCGCGGCCAGCACCACACTGGAGTCCACGCCGCCGGAGAAGGCGACCAGGGTCCGGCCGTAGCCGGCGAACTCGGCCACCAGCCGAGCGGCGAGCGGACCCACATCACGGCTGGGGGAGTGCATGACGCAACCGTACCGGAGATCATCGGGGGCCGCTGCGGCGGAGGACACGCCGGGGGACGACACGCCGGGGGCGCCCGGCGAACCGCCGGTGGATGACGGGTCGGACGCGCGGTCGGCGCGCGACATCCTGTGGGTGGACGCGGGCAACGGCGCGGCCGGCGACATGCTGCTGGCCGCCCTCCTCGACGCGGGGGCGGACCTGGACGGGGTACGCGCCGGCCTGTCCACGCTGCCGGTCGAGCGGATCGAACTGGCGCTGGAGCCGGTACGCCGGCACGGGCTGCGCGGCGCCGCGCTGACGGTGCGCGTGAGCGACACGTCGACCGAGCGGCACCTGGCCGACGTCGTGACGATCATCACCGGCGCGCGGCTGCCGGAGCCGGTGCGCGCCTTCGCCCTGGCGACCTTCCACCGGCTCGCCGCCGCCGAGGCCCGGGTTCACGGCATCGGTCCGGAGGAGGTGCACTTCCACGAGGTCGGCGCGCTGGACGCGATCGCCGACGTGGTCGGCTGCGCGCTGGCCCTGCACCAGCTCGGGCTGCTCGACGTGCCGCGGCGGATCGTGTCGCCGGTCGCGGTCGGCTCCGGTACCGTGCGCTCCGCACACGGGTCGCTGCCGGTGCCGGCGCCGGCCGTGCTGGAGCTGCTGACCGGTGCCGGGGCGCCGATCCGCGCCCACCAGGCCGAGTTCGAGCTGTGCACCCCGACCGGTGCGGCGCTGCTCGCCACCCTGGCGACCGGTTGGGGTGCCGTGCCGGACTGCGTACCGCGGGCGGTCGGCGTGGGGGCGGGCCGGGCCGATCCGGCGAGCCACCCGAACCTACTGCGGGTACTGGTCGGCCAGGCCCGTACGGCGGCGCCGGACTGGCAGGAGGGCACCCTGTACCAGCTGGAGACCACAGTCGACGACCTCGATCCGCGGATCTGGCCCGACCTGCTCGACCAGTTGCGCGCCGCGGGTGCGGCAGACGCCTGGTGCGCCGCGGTCCTGATGCGCAAGGGCCGCCCCGGCCAGGTGCTCACCGTGCTGGCCGAGGCGGACCGCGTCGACCTGCTCTGCCGGATCGTCTTCGAGCAGACCACGACGCTGGGAATCCGGGTCGGTCAGGTGCGCCGCCGCTCGCTGCGCCGCGACCAGGTCGAGGTGCCGGTCGGCGACGGTGTGGTGCACGTGAAGCGCGGTTTCCTCGGCGATCGGCTGGTGACCCGGCAACCGGAATACGACGACCTGGTGGCGCACGCCAGGCGCACGGGGACGCCGATGGCGCGTCTGCTCGCCGAGCTGGACCGGGCGCTGGAGCACCGCGATGTCCGTCCCGGCCCCGACGCCGGTCCCGGCTCCGACGCCCGTCCGGACCGCGGCGACCCGCGGTAGGCCCGGTGGCCTGACGGGCCGGCTGACCCGCCGGCTGCCGGCGGCCGGCGCTCAGGCCAGGAAGTCGCGGATCAGGGCGCCGGTCCAGGCCGGCCGTTCGAGGTGGAGATTGCGGCCGCAGTCGAGCTCGACCAGGCTCAGCCGGGTACCGAGCGTGGCGCGGCAGGCGGCCACGTAGTCGGGGCCGACGGTGCCGTACCGGGCCGCCACCACCAGCAGCGTCGGGGTTCCCGGCGGCGGGGTGAGCGCCGGGCGGGCCAGGTCGTCGCGGATGGCCGCGGCCATCTCGGGCAGGTACCGCCAGCGCCACCGCCCGTCCGGTCCGCGCTCCAGGTGCTCGGCGACCTCGGTGGCGACCAGGTGAGCGGCGGTCGCCGGCCAGAACGCGGCGCGGTCCCGGGCTGCCTCCTGCGGGTCGTCGAAGACCGGCGCGTCCAGGGTGTCGCGGGCCTTCGCGCGGGTCTCGGCCGGCATCCCGATCTGCGGGTCGAGCAGCACGATCCGGCTGACCCGGTGCGGCGCCCGGCGGGCCAGGTGTACGGCGACGGTCGCCCCGAGCGAATGGCCGATCACCGCGAGCCGGTTCACCCCCAGCGCGTCCAGTGTTGCCAGGATGTCCTCGACGTGCCGTTCCAGGGTCCAGGGCGGGTCGGCCGGCGAACCGCCGTGGCCGCGCAGATCGGGCGCGTGGACGCGCAGGTGCGGCAGCTGTTCGGTGGCGAGCTGCCGGAAGCGGCGGCCGTGGCCGGTGAGCCCGTGCAGCGCCAGGACCGGCCGCCCGTCCGGCGGACCGAAGCTGTGGAGACGAAGCACCCGGTCATGGTCGCCGCTCGGCGGCTGGCGGGCCAGCGCGCCGCGCCCAAACCCGGGGCGCGGCCGGAGCGGGTGTGTGGCGGAGGCGAGCCTCCGGACGGTTCGGCGGAGGCGCGACCCGAGTCAGTCGATGATCTCGGTGCGCAGCTCGTGCGCGCCGTCCGGGCGGGTCGACTCGTAGTACATCCGGTACCGGCCGTCCGGCAGCGCCAGTACGCTCAGGTACCGCAGCCCATTGGGCGGGTACGGGGAGCCGACGGGTCGTACGTCGTCGGCCTCCAGGGGGCCGAAGAGCCCGTCCGGGCGCCGGGTGCCCCGGGCCGTCCCGGTGCGCTCCTCCCAGTTCTCGGCAGCGGTCGCCCGCCCGTCGTAGCTGGCCAGCACCCCGTCCCCGGTGGGCAGCACCGAGGTGAGCCGGACCCCGCGCGAGTCCCACCGCCCGGGCCGGCCCCGCAGCGCCGTACCCTGCCAGGTCCAGTCCACCCCGTCCGGGCTGGTCGCGTACCGGGTGGTCATCCGGTCGGCGTGCTCGTCGGACTCCAGCGGGTGGACCGACGCCCACAGGTGCCACCGGCCGCCGTCGTGCAGCAGGACCGGGTCCTTCACGCCGATCGTGGCGTCGCCGGGGAGCACCGTCCGGGTCTCGGCGTCGACGAGCTTCTCCGGTGCCTCGGCCTCCAGCAGATCCACCCGCCAGTGCTTGGTGCCCGGCGTCGCGGCGCTGACGTACAGCCGCCAGAGCCCGTCCGGCGTCACGGTCAGCGCCGGACGCTCCAGCGACTCGGCCCCGAACCGGAACTTCTCGATCAACCCGAGCTGCTCGAAGTGGACGCCGTCGACCGAGCGCGCGATCACGTTGCCGTACCCGCGGCCCTGCCCGATGCGCAGGCGCAGCCGGTAGGCGAGGTACACGACCCCGTCGACCAGGACGGCGCTGGGTGCGCCGGCCCACGCTCCGGCCCCGGCCTCGGGTGGCGGGACGACCACGGCGGATCGCTCCCATCGGGGCGTGGGCAGGGCTTGGGCGACGCGGGACACCGGCGGCTCCTTAGGCACGGACGGGGACATGTCGGGCCCGGTCCGCGGACCGGGCCCTCAGTCGGGTACCAACGTATTGTGACCTGCGGAAAGCCAGTCCGAATATGAGTTCCCCGTCACCTGCTCCAGCAACGCGATGTCATCCACGAAATAGGGCAGAACGGCCGCGCGCTGTGCCCGGGTGAGCTTGGGCCGCCGGCCGTTGTTGCGGTGCAGCAGGGCCAGCAGCGGCTCACGGAACGTGCGCCGGACCGGTACCGGGAATCGGTGCCCGATCCGGCCGCCGATGCGCAGCGTGCCGCGCAGGGCGTCGTTGACCGGCGTCTGGGCCGGGTAGGGGCGGACGTTCTCGTCGGGTACCTCGTTGATCATGCCGGTACGCACTCCCAGGAACGCGCACACCTGGTCCAGCGTGTCGGCGGGCCGGTCGCGGAGATCCCGGTACCGCAGCACGAGCACCTGCTCGCGCGGGAACAGGCCGTACAGGTGGGCGAGCTGCTCGCCGTAGCGGCCCTGCCCGATGTAGTGCCAGAAGTGGGCCCAGCCGGCCGCCCGGCGGCGCGGTTCGGCGCGGCAGGCGGCCACGAAGTCCGATTCCGATTCCAGCCCGGCCGCCCACAGGTGGGCCCAGTTGGAGTGGGCCCGGTCGACCGGGTCGCGCAGCATCGCGATCAGTCGCGCGTGCGGGACGAGCCGGCGGATCCGCCCCTGCGCCCGCCGGTCGTACAGGTAGAACGGGGTGGCCTCGCCGCGCCTCGTGCCGGGCGGCGCGGCGGCGAACAGCGCCTCGTACGCGTCGCGGCGCCACACGTGCTCACCGTAGGTCTGCCGGTCGCCGGGGCCGCCCCGGCGGCACGGCGGCCCGTCGGACAGGAAGAACTTCGGTTCCTTGACACCCGGGAGGAACAGTTGCGGATGCCTGACGAGGGCGGCGTACAGCGCGGTCGTGCCCGCCTTGGGTACGCCGATGACCAGGAAGTCGGGTAGCGCCACGGGGACCTCCTTTCCGGCACTCGGGAGGTCAAACGCGACGATGAGCCCACGGTTATTGGATGCGGGACAACACGGCCTGGTAGATGTGCCCGTTCTAGCCTGGGATCATGCGGCATCAGGGTGCGGCGAGGCGGTCGCGGTGACCGGGGACGAGGCCCGCGGGCTCTTCGCCGGTGCCCGGGTGGCCACGCTCGGGTCGCTGTCCGGTGACGGGGACCCGCACCTGGTGCCGGTGACGTTCGCGGTCGACGGCGACACCGTCTGGACCGCCGTGGACGCCAAGCCGAAGCGTGCCGGCACCCTGCGCCGGCACGCCAACATCCGGCGGCGGCCCCGGGTCAGCCTGCTGGCGCAGGAGTGGGACGAGGACTGGGCGCGCCTGTGGTGGGTCCGCGCGGACGGCTCGGCCGTGGTCACCGACGAACCGGCGGCCGTCGCGCGGGCCACGGCCCTGCTGCGCGCGAAGTACCGCCAGTACGCCACCGTCGAGGTCGGCGGGCCGGTGATCGAGGTGACGGTCGCGACCTGGCGCGGCTGGCGGTACGCGGACTGATTCCCGCGCTACCGGGCCTCAGCGACCCAGCCGGCCCTTCACCATCCGCCACACCTCGTTGATCTCGCGTACCTTCAGCGCCACGGCGGCGGCCAGGTACACCACGATCAGCACGATCCCGCCGAGCACCAGGCCGAGCAGGCTGCCGACCTTGCCCAGTCCCAGGTAGTGCTCCAGGATCAGGGCGACCAGCAGGGTCGGTACGGCGGCGATCAGTGCCGCTCCGACCAGCTTGGCCAGCGTCGTCATCACCTCGGTCAGATCGAGCCGGCCGATCCTGCGGCGCAGCAGCCAGTACCCGACCACGACCGACAGCACGAACGACACTCCGTTGCCGATCATCAGGCCGGCGTCGACCCAGACCACGGGCAGCACGACGAGCAGGATCAGGTCGATCAGGATCCGTACGCCGGCCACCGGCAGGTTGAGGATCGCCGGCGTCTTGGTGTCCGGCATCGCGTAGAAGGCGAACAGCTGGAGCTGGCTGATCGCGAACGGGACGAGGCCGATCCCGGCCGCCGCGATCACCCAACCGGTCTGCACCGCGGGCGTACCCGCGTAGTCGCGCCAGCCGAACAGGGTCACCCCCAGCTGCCGCCCCAGCACGATGAAGGCGACGCTGGTCGGGATGAGGATCACCGAGGACAGCCGGGTACCCAGGGAGAGCTGCCGGACCAGGTCGGGCCAGCGGTGGTCGGCGGCCGCCGCCGACATCCGCGGCATCAGCGCGGTCATGATCGACACGGCCACGATGCCGTTGGCCATCATGAACACCAGGTACCCGTTGTTGAAGATCGTCGGTCCCGGTGCCAGCTCGTGGTTGGGCAGGTGCACCGAACCGGCGCGGTTCGAGATCACCAGTACCAGTACCAGGGCGATCTGGCTGACCACCACGTACGCGAGCATCCAGCCGCTGATCCGGGCCAGCTCGCGCAGGTGCAGTTCGCGCCAGTCCCAGCGGGGCCGCCACCGGAATCCGACCTTGTGCAGCGCGGGGAGCAGCCCGGCCGCCTGGACCGCGATGCCCACCGTCGTCCCGACGCCGAGCACCAGGATCTGCAGCGTGCTGATGGTGTCCGGCGACGGCGGGTGGTCCACCGTGGGCAGAATCATGAACACCGCGAGCGTCGCGATCACCACGATGTTGTTGAGGATCGGCGTCCACATCGGAGCGGCGAAGTGCCCCCGGGTGTTGAGCACGGCCGCGATCAGCGCCGCCATCCCGTAGAAGAAGATCTCGGGCAGCAGCAGGTAGCTGAACACCGTGGTCAGGTGCTGGCCGGCCGGTGTGGTGTCCGGGTTGTGGAACAGCAGGCCGATCAGCGGGGCGCAGGCGACCGCGAGCACCGTCGCCGCGGCCAGCACGACGACGCCCATAGTCAGCAGCCGCTGGGAGTACGCCTCGCCGTGGTCGGCGTCGCGTCGCCGGGCCCGGACCAGCAGCGGCACGATCACGCTGGCGAGCACTCCGCCGACCAGCAGTTCGTAGACCTGGTTGGGGACGGTGTTGGCCAGGTTGTAGTCGTTGGAGACGGCCAGCGCGCCCAGGGCGGCGGCCAGCACGGCGGAGCGCAGGAACCCGGTCAGCCGGCTGACGATGCTGCCCACGGCCATCGTCGCGCTGTTGCGCGCGATCGACTGGCCGTCCTCGTTGGCGCCGCCGGGCACCGACGGCAGGCCGGGACCGCCGGGCGGTCCGCCGGGCGGCGACGAGCCGTCGGGCTGGTAGACCGGCAGAACGACGGTGGCGTCGGCGGGCACGACCGGCAGCAGGACGGTCGCGTCGGGGTCGTACCGGGGGGTACCGGCGCTCCAACTCATGCCCTGACCCTATCGACTCCGGCCGGTACGGATCAGTCCGGACCGGTCGGTGCGCGCGGCGGGGAATCCGGACATCGGGGCGGGATCACACCGGCGCGCCCGGTCAGCTCGTCCACGCCCGCGCGGATCCCGTCGCGCAGCACCCCGAGATCGGGTACCGAATCGAAGTCCGCGGTGAGCCCGAAGTGCAGCCGGCCCAGGTACGAGGCGACGCCGACCGAGATCCGTACGCCGCCCGCGACGGGTACGTACGGGTGGATCTCCACCATCGGCCGGCCGAGCAGGTACCGGGCCGTACCGGGGCCGGGCGCGTTCGTGACGACCACCTGGATCATCGACTGCGGGAAACGCGGGGTGATCCGTGCGCCCATCGCGACCAGGGTCGGCGCGGCGAACCCGGCGAGCCCGGTCAGCGCCGCGCCGCCGATCGCCGGCCGGCCGCCCACGATCTCGTCCAGTTGGCCGCGGATCCGGGCCAGCCGCGCCACCGCGTCCGGCTCGCCGGCCGGCAGGTTGACCAGGGCCGGACAGATCCCGATACCGGAGAGGTCGGGTCGGGTACCGGGCGGGGATCGGAAGTCCGGTACGGCCCGATCGCCACGGGCCCGTACCGCCACCGGTACCAGCGCGCGCACGATCCGGTCGCGGGACAGCCCGCCCCGGCCGGCCAGCAGGTCGTGGAGGCCGCGGGTCACCGCCGCCAGCACCGTGGCGTGGACCGTGCCGCCGAACGCCGAGCGGATCGCCGTCACGTCCGCCAGCGCGGCGTCGGCCCAGTCCCAGCGCCGGTGCGGTCCGAGCGGACCGTTGAGCGAGCGGGCCGACGCCGCGGCCAGCCGGTGCAGGGTGACCAGAGTGCCGGCTCCACGGTGGCGACCGAGGTCGCCCGCCCCGGAGCGGCCCGCCGGATCACGGATCACGGCCGGCAAGCCGCGGGCGAGGGTCGGCAGGTCGCGGGCCAGCCGGTGCACCGGTCCGACCAGGGTGTCGCGAACCCCGTCGACCAGGTGCCACGCCGTGGACCGGGTGGGTGCGGGGATCCAGGAGCGCGGCGCGGGCGGCCGCCGGTCCGGGCCGGCATCCAGGAGCACCGAAAGGAGGTCCGCACCGGCGGGGCCGTCGACCATGCAGAGGTGCGTCTTGCCGATGATCGCCCAGCGGCCGTTCCCCAGCCCCTCGACGAGCCACATCTCCCACAGCGGCCGGGTCACGTCCAGCCGCTGCGCGAATACCCGGCCGGCCAGGTCGCGCACCTGCTCGGCGCCGCCGGGAGCGGGTAGCGCCGCGTGCCGCAGGTGGTACCGGATCTGGAAGTGTTCGTCGTCGACCCAGACCGGCCGGCCGAGACGCAGCGGAACGGTGCGCACCCGCTGCCGGTACCGCGGCACCAGCGCCAGCCTCGCGAGCAGCAGCCGGACCAGGTCGCCGTAGGCGGGGGCCGGCCCGTCGAAGACGGCCACCGAGCCGGCGTGCATCGGCGCGTTCCCGCCGCCGTCGAAGAACAGTCCGGCGTCCAGGATGCCCATCCGCTCCATCGCGCACCGCCCTTCCGGGCTCACCGCCTCCCGGGCTCAATACCTCCCGGGCTTACCGCCTCCCGGGCCCACTGCCCTCCCGGTATCCGGACGGTAAGCCCGCCGGCGCGGACGGCACAACGCCCGGCAGGCCGCGGGCCAGCGCTCAGGCGACGAACTGGTTCTGCACGAAGGTCAGGATCATCACGCCCTGCACCGGCAGCGCGGCCATCAGGTAGAGGCGGTCGAACGTACGGTTGCTTCCCATCCGGGCCAGCACCATGAACACCGGGACGCACTCCAGCGCGAAGCGCCAGGTGGAACTGAGCGGGTAGTCCGTGTGCAGCGGACTGACCAGCGGCAGGGCGATGTCCATCGCGGCGAACAGCACCAGGTACGACTGCTCCCGGCCCAGCCGCCACCGACCGTCCAGGGCGAGATAGAGCAGCGCGAGCACCGCCAGCGCGGTACCCAGGTTGATCACGTTGCGGACCTCGGTGGGGGACAGCAGCACCGGGTCGCGCACGATCAGGCGGATGACGTCCAGCACCGTCGTCCACGGTGGACTGAACCCGGCCCGGGACCAGACCCCCTGCGCCTTCTCGAAGTAGAGCGGATCGCCGAACGTGCGCCAGCAGTACCAGGCGTAGGCGGCCAGCCCGGTCGGCGTGAGCGCGACCCAGAGCAGGTCGAGCCGGATCCGGCGCGGGGCGAAGCCGCACTGGCGCAGGTACTCGTACACGAACACCACGCACAGCAGGATGCCGGCGAGCCGGGTACCGCTGGCGACGCCGGCCAGCAGCGCCGCGAGCCACCAGATCCGGCGCCGCATGCAGTACAGGGAGCCGACCGCGAGCGCCAGGAACAGCGACTCGTTGTACGCCGCGATCAGGAAGAACCCGGTGGGGAACGCGAGCAGGTAGAAGACCGTGCGCCGGGCCGCCTCGTCGCCGAGGATCTCGGCGGCCAGCCGGTGGATCACGACCAGCGCGGCGTAGCAGGTCAGGATCGACAGGGTCAGGGCGGCGATGAACGCGTCACCGGGTACGACCTTGTCGACGCCCCTGACCATCAGCGGGTACAGCGGGAAGAACGCGGCACCGCGCGGGTCGTACCGGTACCCGGCCTGCGCGATGATGACGTACCAGGTGGTGTCCCAGCGGTGCCAGTTGTCCAGCGCCTCGCCGAGCGACCGCGGCGCATCGCGGATCTGCTCGAACGGCAACCAGGCGACCGCGGTGACCAGGACGCACGCGAGCAGCCCGGCGAGCCAGGTCCACAGCCCGACGATGAGCGAATCGCGCCAGCCGCCCGGGGTGGGCTCGCCGGCGGGGTCGCGATCCTGCGCCGCTACCGGGTCGGTGACAGCGGCCTCGGACACGCGGTCAATATAGGGGCCGGTCGCCGGGGCGTCCAAGCGACCCGCCACGCGTGAATCCGCCGTGCGGTGCCGGGCCGGCGGGTGGGTGGGTGCGCGGGTCGGTGGGCCGGCGCCGCGGCGGCCGCCCGCCGGCGGGTCAGACGCCGACGGGCTCCGGGGCCGGCTGGGGTACCTGCGGCTCCGGCGCGTCGGCCGGCTCCACCGACAGGTGCGGCAGCCAGCGGTCGATCCACCGGGGCAGCCACCAGTTGGCCCTGCCGAACAGGTGCATCATGGCCGGTACCAGCAGCGTGCGCAGGATGAACGCGTCGATGAACACCGCACCGGCCAGGCCGACGCCGAACTCGGCGATGACCCGCTGGCCGCCGAACACGAAGGCCATGAAGACGCAGATCATGATGGTCGCCGCCGCAGTGATGACCCGGCCGGTCGATGCCTGGCCGCAGGTGACCGCCCACCGGTTGTTCTTGGTGTGCACCCACTCCTCGTGCATCCGGCTGACCAGGAAGACCTGGTAGTCCATGGACAGCCCGAACAGGATGGCCAGCAGCATCACCGGCAGGAATGCCTCCACCGGGCCGGACTTGCCCAGCCCGAGCGCGTCGCTGCCCCAGCCCCACTGGAAGAACGCCACGACCAGACCGAACGAGGCGCACGCGGCGAGCAGGTTCATGACCGCCGCGGTCAGCGGTACCACCAGGCTGCGGAACGCGATCGCCAGGAGCAGGAAGCCCAGCGCGATGATCACGCCGATGAACAGCGGCAGTTTGCCGGTCAGGACTCCGGCGAAGTCGTCGTCGATCGCGGTGGCGCCTCCGACGTACACCTGGAGAGTGTTGCCCCGCTCCGCCGCCGGTACGGTCTGGTCCCGCAGGGTCGTGATCAGGTCACTCGTCGCCTGGTCCTGCGGTGCGCTGCCCGGGATGACCTGGACGACCGCGACGGTGGCGCCGGGCTGCACCGGTACCGGCGCGACCGCGGCCACGTCGGGGGTGGCGCGTACGGCGCCGACCAGGCCGGTCAGCGCCTGCTCGTCGCCGGGCGAGTTCAGCTGGGCGACCAGTTGCAGCGGCCCGTTGAAGCCCGGTCCGAAGCCGTCGGCGAGCAGGTCGTACGCCTTGCGGGTGGTGCTGCCGGCCGGATCGTTGCCCTGGTCGGACGAGCCCAGGCGCATGGTGAACATCGGGATGATCAGGGCCACGATGACCGCCAACGCGATCGGCGCGAGCACCTTGGGACGCCGCTGGACGAACGCCGACCAGCGTGCCCAGAAGCCCCGGGTGTGCACCTCCACCGGGCCTTCGGTGGCCAGCTTGCGCCGCTCCCGGCGGCTGAGCACCCGGGTACCCAGCACGCCGAGCAGCGCCGGCAGCAGAGTACTGGCGGCCACGACACTGAACAGCACCATCACGGCGGAGGCGATGCCGATGCCGCTGAGGAAGGACAGCCTGAGCACGAGCAGGCCGAGCATGGCCACGCAGACCGTGAGGCCGGCGAAGATGACCGCGCGGCCGGAGGTGTTCAACGCGCGTACCGCCGCCTCCTCCGGGGTCAGGCCGGCCCGGATGCCGCTGCGGTGCCGCGTCACCACGAACAGGGCGTAGTCGATGCCCACGCCGAGCCCGATGAGAGCGGCGACGGTCGGCGCGATGGTGGCCATGCTGACCCCGTTGCTCATCAGCCCGATGGTCATCGTGGCCCCGATGAGCCCGAGGACCGCGGTGACCAGCGGCAGCAGCATGGACAGCAGCGAGCCGAACGCGACCAGCAGCACGACCGCTGCGGCGATGACGCCGATGAACTCCGAGCCGGACAGCGGCCGCTGGTTGACCTGCTGGATCGCGTTGCCACCCAGTTCCACCTGGAGGCTGCCGGTACGGGCGGACTGGGCCAGGTGGATCACGTTCTCCACGTCGGCCTTCGGCGGGTCGCCACCCTGGTCACGGAACGTCACGGTGGCGTAGGCGGTGTGGCCGTCCCGGCTGATCTGCGCCGCGCCCCGCTGCCCGTACGGGCTGGCGACGGCGGCCACCGACGGAGCGTGGTCCACCTTGTCCAGCATCGCGGAGATCGGCTGCGCGACCGCGGCGTCGGTGACCGAGCCGGACCCGACGTGCCAGACGATGGTGTCGGACTCGCCGGCCTGGTTGGGGAAGGCCGACTGGAGCAGTTGCAGCGCGTGCGTGGACTCGGTGCCGGGAAGGGCGAAGTTGTCGGAGTACCCGGTCCCGCCGACCCGTTCCGCCGTACCGAGGCCGAGCAGGGCCACGACCCAGACGACGAGCACCAGGTACTTGTGGCGGAAACACCACCGTGCGAGCCCGGCCATTCACCACTCCCAATTAATTGAACGGTCGGTATCGACCTCGCGAAAAGTAGCGTAACGTTCCTGGCAACTCGCTGAGGAAACCGTGCGAGTCGTGTTTCGCGCGGCTGGGAGATCCGTTGATGGCACGGACGCTGGGCAGCGCGGCGGGGGAGACCCGCCAGCGGATCATCGACGCGGCGCGCGACCTGTTCGTCGAGCGGGGCTACGCCGGCACCTCGGTACGGGACATCTCCGAACGCCTGGGGATGACCAAGGGATCGATGTATTACCACTTCGCGTCCAAGGATGAGCTGCTCCACGCCCTGGTCTCGCCGCTGGTGGACGAGGTGGACGCGTTCATCGCCGACGCGACGGCGGCCGGGCGGGTCGACGCGGAGCTGATCGGGCGGCTCGTCGACCTGTTCGACGAGCAGTCCGCCGTGCTGCGCCAACTGCTCGGCGACCCGTCGGCGGC
>DASXOA010000050.1:0-8203 GCA_036494675.1 Rugosimonospora sp. | reverse complement strand
CCGGCACTGGATGGCCGCCGGCACCGGGGGGAGTCCGGCCGCGCGGGCTGAGCGCGCGGAGTGGGGGATGCACCCTGACGCGACCTGTGAACCCGAACGAGACCGGGACGCCGCGCGGGTCGCGTCCCACCGCAAGCCTTGATCGTCCATAGAACATCTTCTATGGTTATGAGTTATTCCTGCTGTGTTTGTCGTCATCAGTAGGCAGCTGGGCTTGACGATCCGTACCGGTCCCTGCTTCGATCTTGCAAACCTACTGAACCGACCGGTTGACTAGGAGGAGAGAGCCCGTGCCCGCCGCCGCAGCCCCCACCGGCTCCGTCGACCTGCCCCGCCGGGGCCGGGTCACCTGGCGCCGGCTGTTCGCCGACCGGTGGGCGCTGGGCGGGGCGGCCGTGGTCGTTCTGCTCGTACTCGTCGCCGTTCTGGCGCCGGTGCTGACCGCCGCCGAGGGCCAGGACGCGTACACCTACCACCTCGGCGCGTTGACCGACTCCGGCGCACCGGTCGGCTTCGGCGGCGGCATCAGCGGCAGGCACTGGTTCGGCGTCGAACCGACCACCGGCCGCGACCTGTTCGCCGTCGTGGCCTACGGGGCCCGCACCTCGTTGCTCATCGGCATCGGGGCGACCGTGGTCGCGGTCGTACTCGGCGTCACGGTCGGCGTCACGGCGGGGTACTTCGGCGGTTGGTACGACCGGATAGTCAGCCGGGGAATCGACGTGCTGTTCGGGTTTCCGAGCCTGATCTTCATGATCGCGGTCGGCGCCATCGTGCCCACCCACTTCCCCAAGTCCCTGCTCATCCTCGCGGTCATCGGGTTCTTCGGCTGGCCCCCGATGGCGCGGGTGGTCCGCGGGCAGACGCTGGTGCTGCGGCGCCGTACGTTCGTCGTCGCCTCGGAGGCCATGGGTGCGGGCTCACCGCACGTCCTGCTGCGCCAACTGCTGCCGAACCTCGGCGCGACCATCATCGTGTACGCCACCATGCTGGTTCCCGGCATGATCGGCGCCGAGGCCGCGCTGTCCTTCCTCGGCGTGGGAATACCGCCACCCACGCCGTCCTGGGGGCGCACCATCGGCTCGGCGATCGGCTGGGTGCAGACCGACGTGATGTTCCTGCTGTTTCCCGGTCTGGCCCTGTTCGCGGCCACGCTGTCGTTCAACCTGCTGGGGGATGGCCTGCGCGACGCGCTGGACCCGAGGCTGCGGGGACTGCGATGAGGACCGCGCGTTTCATCGCCGGCCGGCTGCTGTCGATGGTCCTGGTGCTGCTCATCGTCAGTGCCCTGACCTACCTGGTGTTCTTCCTGCTGCCCTCCGACCCGGCCCAGCTGTCCTGCGGGAAGCCCTGCACCCCGCAGAATCTGGCCATCGCCCGTTCCTTCATGGGCTACGACGAGCCGGTGTGGCGGCAGTACCTCGCCTTCCTCGAAGGGATCGTCCGCGGACGCAGCTACGGCACCGGGCCCGCCGCAATCCATTGTGCCGCCCCGTGTTTCGGCTACTCGTTCCAACTCGCCGCGCCGGTGACCCAGCTCATCCTGAGCCGGATCCCGGTCACGTTCTCCATCGCGATCGGCGCCGCCGTGCTGTGGCTGCTCCTCGGCGTGGCCGCGGGCGTCAGCTCGGCGGTCAAGCGGGGCACGCTCGTCGATCGGGCCGCGATGGCTCTGGCTGTCGGTGGCGTCTCCGCACCGGCGTACCTGGTCGGCCTGCTGGCCATCCTGCTGTTCGGCTTCACGCTCAACATGGTGCCGGTCAACGGGTACGTGGCGCTGACCGAGAATCCGGTGCAGTGGGCGTGGCACCTCGTACTGCCGTGGTGTGTGCTGGCCGTCATGTCGGCCGCGGTGTACGCGCGATTGACCCGCGCGCAGATGCTCGACGTGCTAGGCGAGGACTACATCCGCACCGCTCGGGCCAAGGGGCTGCGGGAGTGGCGGATCGTCGGTCGGCACGGGCTGCGCAACGTGCTCATCCCGGTGGTCACGCTGTTCGGGCTCGACCTGGGTCAACTGCTCGGAGGTGCGGTCATCACCGAGCGGGTCTTCAGCATGCAGGGGCTCGGCGCGTTGCTCATCGACGCGGTCGGCAACCTCGACCTGCCGCTGATCGTTGGCATCACGCTGTTCTCGGCCTTCCTCATCATCCTCGCCAACGCCGCCGTCGACCTGCTCTACGGCGCCATCGATCCGCGCGCCACCGCATAGTGCCCGGCCGGGCAGCCGCCGACACCAACGAAGGGAACATCGAGCATGAAACGCCACGGGGTCACCGGAGTCGTCGCAGTCACCGCTGCGCTGGCGCTGGCCGCCTGCAACGCCAACCCGTCCGGTACCGCGAGCGCGGGCCCGACGGGGGCGGTGACGAAGGGTGGGACGCTGACCATTCTCACCGCCTCGACGAACCTCAACCTCGACCCGGCGAAGAGCCAGAACCTCGCCACCACCACGCTGGGACTGGTGCTGCGCCGGCTGACCACCTGGGACATCCAGCCGGGCAAGCCGGCCACGGTGGTACCCGACCTCGCCACCACCACGGGTACCAGCAGCGACGGCGGCAAGACCTGGACCTACCAGCTCAAGGACGGCCTCAAGTACGCCGACGGAACGCCGATCACCGCGCAGGACGTCAAGTACGGCGTGGAGCGGTCGTTCGCGCCGGAGCTGTCCGGCGGTCTCGGGTACCACAAGGGCCTGCTGGTCGGCGGGGACGCGTACAAGGGCCCGTACACCGGCGGTGACCTGGCATCGATCGCGACGCCGGACTCCCGTACCATCGTCTTCCACCTCAACAAGTCCTACGGCGACTGGCCGTGGATCGTCTCCACGCCGGCGTTCGCGCCGGTCCCGAAGGCCAAGGACGACCCGCAGAAGTACGGCAACGATCCGGTCGCGTCGGGTCCGTACCAGGTCGACGTCAACCAGCAGGGCAGCGTGCTGCGTCTCAAGCGCAATCCGTACTGGGACGCGAAGACCGATTCGGTGCGCACGGCCGGCCCGGACCAGATCGTGTTCCAGCTCGGTCAGGACACCACCGTCCAGGCGCAGCGGCTGATCGCGGACTCGGGGAAGGACAAGGACGCGTTCGGCGCGGGCTTCGTCCCGCCGGCGCAACTGGTGCAGATCGAGCAGAACCCGACCGCCAAGTCCCGACTGGTCACCTCCGACTCCGGTGCGCTCGAGTTCCTGGCGCTCAACACCACCCGCGGGGCGCTGTCGGACCTGCGGGTGCGCCAGGCGGTCGAGTACGCGGTGGACAAGAAGTCGGTGCAGGTCGCGGCCGGCGGCCCGATCGGCGGCGACCTGGCCACCACCCTCATCACGCCGGGCATCGCCGGCCGGGTCGACTACGACCTGTACCCCGCCGGCCCGGACGGTGACGTCGCCAAGGCGAAGCAATTGCTCGCCGCGTCCGGACACGCCACCGGCCTGAAGCTGACGCTGCTCGTGCAGGACGACGACCTGAACCTCGCGTACGCACAGGCGGTGCAGCAGGGCCTGCAGCGCGCCGGCATCACGGTGACCATCAAGTCCGAGGACGAGGACGCGTGGGTCGCCGACGCCACCGGCGACAAGGGCGACTACGACCTCACTATCGCGGACTGGCAGCCGGACTTTCCCAGCGCGAACGGCAACATCGAGCCGCTGTTCGGCTCCTCGGAGATCGGCGGCGGCGGATTCAACCTGTCCCGCTACTCCCAGTCCCAGGCGGACGGGCTGATCCAGCAGGCGACCGGCGAGACCGACCCGGCCAAGGCGCAGGCGCTGTGGGCCCAGGCGGACAAGCGCATCATGCAGGACGCGCCGGTGGTTCCGCTGCTGTACACGAAGAACTCCTTCCTGCACGGGTCGGACGTGCAGAACTTCTTCGTGGCGTCGTTTCCCGCCTATCCCAACTATCTCAAGGTATCGCTGACGAAATGATCGGCACGTCCGAGGATTCACTTCTGCTCGCGGTGGATCGGCTGGCCATCTCGTTCCGGACAGCCGGAGCGGTTCACGAGGCGGTCCGCGACGCATCCTTCGGGCTGCGTCGCGGGCACGTGTTGGCGCTGGTCGGCGAGTCCGGATCTGGAAAGAGCGTCACCGCGATGGCCGCGCTGGGCCTGCTCCCACCGACCGCGCGGGTCACCGGCAGCATCCGGCTGGCGGGCGAGGAGCTGATCGGCGCCGCACCACGGCGGCTACGGCAGATCCGTGGTGGCCGGATCGGCACCATCTTCCAGGAGCCGACCAGCGCCCTGAATCCGGTCTTCACCGTCGGGAACCAGATCGCCGAGGCCATCCACGCGCACCGGGACTGTTCCCGTGCGGCCGCACATATCCGGGTCCGGGAACTGCTGGAGACGGTGGGCATCGACGATCCGCGGCGGGTCTCCCACTCGTACCCGCACCAGCTCTCCGGCGGCCAACTGCAACGCGCGATGATCGCGATGGCGATCAGCTGCGAGCCTGAACTGCTGATCGCCGACGAACCGACCACCGCACTGGACGTCACCGTGCAGGCGGGCATCCTCGAACTGATGCGGGACCTGCGTTCCCGGTTGAACATGGCCATCCTGCTCATCACCCACGACATGGGCGTCGTCGCGGACATCGCCGACGACGTGGTGGTGCTGCGGGACGGCGAGGTGATGGAACGCGCGCCGGTCCGGACCCTGTTCGCCGCGCCCGGACACGACTACACCAGGGCGCTGCTGGACGCGGTGCCGCGGTTGGCGCAGATGTCGGGCGACGTGCCGGCGGGGGAGTCCGGGCCGGAATCGCCGTCGGACGACGATGCCGCAAACGTCGATGTTACGGGCGTCGACGCGGCGAACACCGACGCGGTGGTGTCGTTGCGCCACACGGTGGTCACCTACCCGGGACGGCGGGGCGGCGACCACCTGCGGGCCGTGGACGGTGCCAGCCTGCACATCGACGCCGGCGAGGTACTGGGTCTGGTCGGCGAGTCCGGATCGGGCAAGTCCACGGTGGCCCGGGCGGTCGCCGGGCTGGTACCGGTCGCGTCCGGCGAGGTACGGGTGGCCGGCGTCGACGTCGCGCACGCGTCCCGGCGAAGGCGCGGTGGCGCCCGGTCGATGCGCGACGTGCGGGCCCGGATGGGCATCGTCTACCAGGATCCGGCCTCGTCGCTCAATCCACGGTGGACACTCGCCGACAGCATCGCCGAACCGATGCTGCTGCACAGCGGCGCCCGGCAGCCGGCGCTGCGGCGGCGGGTCGACGAGTTGCTCGACGCCGTCGCGTTGCCGGCCGCCATGCGCGAACGGTACCCGCACGAGCTCTCCGGCGGTCAGCGCCAGCGGGTCGCGATCGCCCGGGCGCTGGCCCTGGACCCGGCACTGCTCATCGCCGACGAGCCGACCAGCGCGCTGGACGTCTCCGTCCAGGCCACGATCCTGGCGCTGCTGCGGGATCTGCGCACCCGGTTCGGATTCGCGTGCCTGTTCATCAGCCACGACCTCGCCGTGGTCGCCCAACTGGCCGACCGGGTCGCGGTGATGCACCGCGGCCGGATCGTCGAGCAGGGACCGACCGCGGACGTGATGCGCTCGCCGCGTGACCCGTACACCCGCAGGCTGCTGGCCGCCGCCCCGGTCGCGGATCCCGGACTTCAGGCGCGGCGGCGGGAGGCCTGGCGCGCGCTGTCGGCGGAGAACGTGCCGGCGAGCGCGCGGTGACCGTCCGGGTCAGCTCCCCAACCGCTGGCGCGCCAGGAACTTGGGCACCACCATCCGCCACGCCTCGGTCACCAACTCGGTCAGGTATCCGTGGTCGAGCCGCGCCAGGTGGCAGCACGCCCAGTTGAAACGCAGGTCGGACGCGTCGGGCAGGAAGAAGACGTCGGGCTCGCCGGCGATGAGCGCGTCACGCTCCTCTCGCGGGTACGCGAATCCCATCGTCGCCTCGTCGCGGGAAAACGCGACGTACACGATGGAACCGACCCGGAACTTCACGCGGTCGCGGATCAGATGCTCGCTGCTTCGGGGCAGCGTCCGTGCCAGCGCTCGTACGTCCGCGACGGTGACCATGTCCTGACCGTAGCGCCCGGGGGTGACGGTAACGCCCACGGACGCGTGCCGGAGGAGGCGGTGCTATCGGCGGGTGCCGCGGCTGCCCGGACCGGGCCGGGTCGCGATGCTCGCCGGGGTGACCGCCGCGCAGGTGCCGCAGACGAGCTGTTGCGCGACGTCGTCGCCGCATTCGGGGTGGGTGAAGACGATCGGTGGCCCGTCGGGCGCGTCCCAGCGGTCGCCCCAGGCGGTGAGGGCGACGACGACGCCGGCGAGGTCGCGACCCTTCTCGGTGAGGAGGTAGTCGTGCTGGGCGGGCCGCTCGGCGTGGGGCCGCAGCTCCATGATGCCGGCGGCGACGAAGCCGTCCAGCCGGGCGGTGAGGATGTTGGGCGCGATCCCCAGGCTGCGCTGGAACGCGGAGAACCGAGTGATTCCCCGGAAGAGCGCATCCCTGACGATGAGCATGCTCCAGCGTTCTCCGACAACCTCCAGCGCCCGTGCCGCCGAACAGTTCTGTGACTCGTAGGTCCTCCCGAGCATGACCGTACGCTAATCCTTCGTACTTGCGTCATGCAACTGCTGCCCCTAAGCTCCACTATCATCATGCAAGTGAGGCGGTGTTCTCGGCCATGGAGGTCCTTGTGAACGATGCGGGAGTCGACGATGCGACGCGTGTCCAATCCCGACCGGGGCCGGCGATCCCCGACACGAACTGCCCGGTGGTCAACGAGTACCTGACGGCCTTCTACCGCGGTGACTTCGAAGGCGCGCGGCCCCTGGTGACCGAGGACTTCAGTTTCGACGGCCCGTTCGTCCAGGTCCACGGGCGCGAGGAGTTCTTCGCCAGCGCGGCCGCACTGCGCCCGGTCGTGCACGGGCATCGACTCGTCCGGCAGTGGCGCGACGGCGAGCACGTCTGCTCGATCTACGACGTTGACGTCCGGTCCCCGGCCGGAGCGGGAACCGTGCGGATGAGCGAGTGGCACGTTCTCCGCGACGCCCGGTTGGCCAGCGCCACCGTGCTGTTCGACTCCGCCCGGCTGCGGATGCTGCTACCGCGTCCCTGACCGGCCGCAGGCAGGATGGCCGGCCGGGCACGGCACGGCACGGTGGCGGGCCGGGCACGGGACCCGGCCCGCCAACCGAGAGGACCGGCGGGTCAGCCCACCTTCGGGCGGTGGCCCGGCTCCTGGTGCGGCACGCTCTGATTGGTCGTCGGCACGACGGGCGCCGGCAACTGCGCCACCTCGTACTGGGCCAGGTTGTACTGGCCGGTGGTGTCCGGCAGGACCGGCGCCCGCTTCGTCGCGTCGTTGAACCGGAACGCGGAGGTGAGGTCGCCGACCGTCTGGCGGCGCCAGTCGGTGAGGTTGGTCTCCATCACCCCGGTGATCTGCTCCAGGAAGCGCAGTTGCGACGTGTGGTCGAACAGTTCGGAGCAGACCCAGCCGCCCACCGTCCACGGCGAGACGATGATGCACGGGACCCGGAACCCGAGGCCGGTCGGCAGCCCGCCGCCGTCCACGCCGGTCACCGAGGTCTTGAACACGAACTCGTCCGGCGTGCCGGGCTTCGGCGTCGGCGGCAGGACGTGGTCGAACAGGCCGTCGTTCTCGTCGTAGGACAGGATGAACACCGTCTTCGCCCAGACGTCCGGGTTGGCCGCGATGGCGTCGATACTGCCGGCCACGAACGTGGCCCCCGCGGCCGGCAGTCCGGCCGGGTGCTCGTCGAAGCCCGCCGGGGGCAGCAGCCAACTGACCGTGGGCAGCTTGTCGTTGAGGGCGTCGTACTCGAACTGGCCGACCGGGCTGGTCGCCATGCCCTGGTCGTACAGGGGCGAGCCGGGCTGCGCGTTGAAGTACTGGGCGATGTGCTGGATGGCGGCCAGGCCGGTGACGCTGCCGGGCTGGTGGTAGATCTTCCAACTGACGCCGGCCTCGGTCAGCCGCTCGGGGTAGGTCTTGAAGGCGTACTGGCCGTTGGGCGCGCTGGTGGTCAGCGAGGGGCCGCCGGCCACGCCGTTCGGGTCGATGGTGCCGGCCATCCACATGTGCCGGTTCGGGCCGGTCGGGCCGAGCACCGAGCAGTGGTACGCGTCGCAGACCGTGAACGCGTCGGCCAGCGCGTACTGGAACGGGATGTCGTCGCGGGTCAGGTACCCCATGATGTAAGGCCC